>CALKMQ010000192.1 GCA_938092125.1 uncultured bacterium | reverse complement strand
ACTATTCTGATAGTTCTTCGCGGTTTTAATCCCAGTTCTTTAATTAATGTAACAGCACGCCAAGCAGCTATACAGCCACCAGCATCATCATGAGCACCTTGCCCGACATCCCATGAATCAATATGCCCCCCAACTACAATGATTTCTTCCGGGTAAGTAGAACCTTTAAGTTCGGCAATGATATTTCTAGACCACCTATCTTCGATAAATTTTCCATCCATATTTAATTTCAATACTATTTTTTGTCCTCTTTTAGATATTCTAGACATCATCATTGCATCTTCAGAAGTAATAGCAGCATGAGGAATTTTTTTGTGATAAGTATATTCTCCCATGGTACCAGTATGCGGCGTATTCATAGACCAGGAGCCTATAGAACGAATTAACGTCGCTACTGCACCATACTTTGCAGCTCTGTTAGGAGCGTCATATCTGTACTTAACCGTTTCACCGTATGTGGTAAAGGGCACATTAAATAAAACAATTTTTCCCCTTGCGTTATACTTTAATTCTTCCAGTTCATCAAAACTATTTATGACTAGAACTTCTCCACGAATTCCGGCCTTAGGTGTAGCAACACTACCACCTATTCCAAGAATTTTTAAATCTTTTTTATACGGAACCAAAATTTGCAATGATTCCTCTCCTCTTATCCAAGTAGGTACTTTTACTCTTTCACCTTTAACATTAGATAATCCATCGAGTTTCATTTCTTTTATAATCCAGTCGATTGCTTTTTCAAGATTTTTTGAACCACTAAGCCTTGGACCAAACATATCACAAAGATAAGATAATCTATTATAACCAACACTATCTGATTTAAGAGAATTAATAATTTTAATTGAAGTTTGCTCGTAACTAGATTTGATATCTTCTGCAATTGCAAGAGAAAAGAAAAATAAAATGACAGTAACTTTATTAAATCGAACCATTATTTTTAAATAATCTTAAAATTAAAATATTTATTGGGGAAAGGTTCATTATGTAACGTAAAATGCCACCATTCGGCTTTTAAAGGCTTAAAACCATATTTTTTCATAACCGATTGAAGCAGTAGGCGGTTTTGTTTTTGTATTGCATTGATATTCTCAAATGTGATCCATGATTCTTCACCAAAAAAATCGTAACATGTGCCCATATCTAGTTCTAACCCTGTTTCAAAATCAATTATAGTTAAATCTACCGTACTACCCCTAGAGTGACCTGATTTAGAAGCAATATATCCTTCCTTAAATAAATTTTTCTTGTTTACATTTGGATAATGAACACTTTTCATTTTTTGATTATTATTTCTAGCCCATTTTACAAAATGATCTACTGATCTTTGCGGCCTATATGCGTCAAAAACCTTCAAACCGTAGTTAAAGTGACTTAAATCATTTTGTACATTTTTTAAAGCAAGAGCAGCGTCTTTTGATATGATACATCTATTTAAGTTATATCCATTAATTTTAGTACCGATAAAATTATCTTTACCGAAATACTTTAAATCAATGCTAACTGTTGGGACAATTGAATCAAGGTAAACAAATCCTGATGGTAGTTCTGAATAAAGGCAATCAATGAATAACAAAAACTTAACTAGAACAATAATAATTAGATTTCTAATGCCTAATCTCCTTGAACTATTCTAAAGCCTATATTATCATCCCAATGGTTTATACTGCTTACAACCTCATCTGCAACTCTACAGCTAACTCCACTATTTGCCCAAGAACCACCTTTCAGAACAATCATACTATCGTTTGTTGAACTACAATATTCAAATACATTACCAGACATATCAAAAAGTCCTAGTTCATTAGGCGTTTTAAGGCCAACGGGCTCTGTCATCTCGTTTGTATTGTATTTACACCAAGCTACTGGCTCCAACAAACTACTTCCACTATATGCATAATCATCGCCCCCCTTTAATCCTCCTCTCGCAGCGAATTCCCATTCAGTGACGTTGGGTAGCCTTATCTTTTTTCCCGTAAGCTCACTCAGCCATTTGCAATACAATTCAGCATCATCGTAAGATATGTTTATTACAGGCCTAGCCCCACGACCCCACTCACTGTCATCTGGCAAACCTCTTCCTGTAGCAAAACAAAATGAGTCATATTGATCAAACGTAATTTCTTTCTTACTCATTTTAAAACTTCCAGAAATAAGGTAAGTTGGTTTTGGTGGTGGAATAATAGTTTCGTCCAGCATTTCTATGGAGCCACCTTCAACAAAAATAAGTTCTGGAATATGGTGACCTAAAATTTTGATTTTATTATTAACGTAATTGATATCACTATTTTTGTGATAATACAACTCTACATTATCCATAATAATAGAATTTGATATACTGACGTTTTGACAATCTTTTAATACAGTTCCATAAATACCACTGTTTAATACAGATTTATTAATTGAAATATTACGTGAGTTTTTTCCAGATAGGCATATTTTACCATACCCACTAAAAGTTACATCATTCATAGTTATATTTGATGAATGCTCAATGTTGACAACATTCGCTAAATTATGTTCAATGAAGGGTTCTTTAAAACCTCTCGTATGATGTAAAGCACCATCATATTTAAAAAATGAGCTTTGCCCAAACATATTTTTTGCCAAGTTTAAAGCATCCGGGAAATCAACAGCTTGACTTCTGGATATATAAAAATTCTTTGTTCTTTTTTCTAAATCTTCGTAACTAATAATTAGGTTTTTTATATTAACATTATTTGATTTAAAAATACGAAAAATATCAGCGTCCTGTTTCAACAACCTTATCTCTGACTTTTCAGAACCTTGGATAGTTACGTTTGATTTGTTACTAATAATTAGGCCAAAAGTACTATCGACATTAAAATCTGGATAAACAAAATGAATTCCCGGTGGAATAATCAACGTCTGGCCGTTTCTTACGTTATTTATTTTTTCTTGGATAATGGATTTTGGAAATAGTTTTATTTTCATATTAGAAGAAGGCTTGAATTCTTTTTTTTGAAAACCATCAATAACTACATACATTGTATCGTTTGGAAATATACGCCCAAGGTCAAACTCACCAAATCGATTTGAAATAGCGCTGCTATTTTGCCTACCTAAAGTTATTAACGCGTCTGATAATAACACACCATTCACGTCCTCCACTATTCCGGAAACAGGAATTTTATTAATTGCATATAAACCTGTAAACACCAATAGGAGTGAAAGAAAAAGCAAAAAAGTATTTTTATTAAAATGAGACATATGAATTAATATTATATGTCTAAATATAAAAAATTGCTCCAGGAGGAGCCATTATAAAAAATTAAAAAATTAAATACGATGTGTATGCAATGGATAGAGCAACATATAGTATGTTGGGATATGAAAAAATAGAGTATTTTTTAAGAGAAAATTTATTTCGATCTATTTTATCAAATAACCTTTTTTGAGTATACATCAAGTGAAGTAGTTCAGACTTTTCATTTTCAAGTTTTTCAGAGAACTGCCTGTCACTTTCAATTTTCTTGTGTAAAAGTGTTTCAAGTCCAAATTTTTGAATATTTAAAGAACTTGAAAATTTTGAGCTCTGCGATTCTTTTTTTGACATAGTCTCTCTTTTTTTGACAGCAGTAAAATTTGAAGAATTAACATCTTCACTTTTAGGAACCACATTTAAATTATTAGTTAGAATTTGAGTGCTT
>CALKMQ010000191.1 GCA_938092125.1 uncultured bacterium | reverse complement strand
GAATTAATGAAAGATTTTCAACACCACCATAATTTTGTGAAATACACCACATCACAAATTCATGCCAGTTTTCACCAGCATTAACTGTTACTTGAACCTCATCATCATTTTCATAATCTATAGAAATACCTTTTATATTTATGTGAACAACAAGCTTATTAATATTTTTAGTGAGTAACATATTGCTACCACCACTTATTAAAAAAATATCTTTCTCTTCATTAAAAATTTTCTGTAAATCGAAGATATTATCAACAGAAATAAACCTACTGGCTGAAACATCAATACCAAAAGTATTATAAGGTTTTAGAGAAATATTTTGTTGAATATTCAAGCGGTTATTTTTTGTATGTTGATAATGCTATTTTTAAAATTTCAGCACATTTTATTAAATCTTCCTTATTTAAGACATAGGCCATTCTAACTTGATTTTTACCTTCACCTGGTGTGGAATAAAATCCACTAGCAGGAGCTACCATTACAGTTTCATTATTGTAATGAAACTCTTCTAAAATCCATTGTGCAAAGTGATCAGTATCATCAACGGGTAATTCAGCCACGCAATAAAAGGCACCTTTTGGATTAGCTACCTTAACTCCATCTATTTTATTTAATTCATTAATCAACGTATCTCTTCGCTCAACATATTCTGATATAACTTCATCAAAATAGGTTTGTGGGGTTTCTAATGCCGCTTCGCTAGCTAGGAGGGCATAGGTTGGAGGGCTTAATCTTGCTTGAGCAAATTTGATAGCAGTGTTCATGAATTTTCTATTTCTAGAAACAATACAGCCAATTCTTGCACCACACATACTATAACGTTTTGAAACAGAATCGATCATAATGGCATGCTGCTCTAATCCAGTTTCAGACATCACAGAATGATGGTTTTCATTGTCATATGCAAACTCTCTATAAACCTCATCAGCAATTAAGAATAAATCATGCTTTAAAACAAGATGCTTTAATTTTAGGATTTCTTCTTTACTGTAGAGATATCCAGTTGGATTACCAGGATTACAAATTAAAATTGCTTTAGTTTTTTTTGTTATTAATTTTTCAAAATCGTCAATATTTGGAAGTGCAAAGTTATTTTCAATCTTTGAAATCACAGGAATAACAGTAACACCAGAGGCAGTTGAAAACCCATTGTAATTGGCATAAAATGGTTCAGGAATAATAATTTCATCACCAGGATCAGTAATACTACCCATAGTAAATAAGAGCGCTTCAGATCCGCCAGTTGTGGTTATAATATCCTTAGGAGATATATCAATGTTATTTTTTTCGTAATATTTAGTTAACTTTTCTCTGTAGGTTTCAGAACCCTCAGATCTTGCATATGAAAGTACTTCTATACTATTATTTTTTACAGCATTTAAAGCAATTTCAGGTGTTTTAATGTCTGGTTGACCAATATTTAAGTGGTATACTTTTGTTCCTTTTTCTTTGGCAGCTTCTGCAAAAGGAACCAATTTTCTTATAGGAGACTGAGGCATTAGCTCTCCTTTTTTTGATATTAAAGGCATTTAATAATTTTGTAGTTTATAATTTTAAAAAACGTAAAAAGTTTTTGTTTTAAATGGTTTTTATTTATCTACAGATAGTATATTTTTTTTCTTTTCAAGTGATGCAGTTTTTTCAACGTAACCTTTAATTTTGACCATTTTACGTTCGTTTTTTGCATTTGAAAAAATAGTAATAGCTTTTGAAAAACCACCAAGTCTTTTTGTATCATAAGAAACCTCAATTTTACCTTTAGCACCAGGCATTATTGGTTGATCTGGTTTTTTTGGAACAGTACAACCACAAGATGCTTGAACCCTAGAAATAATTAATGGTGATTTTCCTATGTTAGTAAACTCGAATACTCTAACACCATCAGATCCTGAGATAATTTTACCATAATTAATTGTTTCAGTTTCAAATTTAAATGCTGGTTTAGAATCATCTAGTTCTTGAGATAAAGAAATATTAGATATTAATGAGAGTAAAAGAAATATTGATAGGTTTTTCATGAGAAATTATGATTTTGTGTATATCCTAACAAATTTAATCAAAAATAATTCAACAGACTTTTAAATACTACAGATAATTGTACTTTTGCACATTAAAGGCAAAAAGTATATTAGGTATGAGTATTCCATCAAAATATGATGCAAGTTTAGTAGAAGGTAAATGGTATGACTATTGGATGAAAAACAATTATTTTCATTCTGAAGTAGATGAAAGAGAACCTTACACCATAGTTATACCTCCACCAAATGTAACAGGGGTGTTACATATGGGACATATGCTAAATAACACCATTCAAGATGTACTCATTAGACATGCTCGTTTATCTGGTAAAAATGCGTGTTGGGTTCCAGGAACAGATCATGCCTCTATTGCAACTGAAGCCAAAGTTGTAGCCAAATTAAGAGAACAAGGAATTGATAAAGCTGATCTTACCCGTGAAGAATTTTTATCTCATGCTTGGGAATGGAAATCTGAATATGGAGGTATTATTTTAGATCAACTTAAGAAGCTAGGTGCTTCATGTGATTGGGAAAGAACAGCCTTTACAATGGATCC
>CALKMQ010000190.1 GCA_938092125.1 uncultured bacterium | reverse complement strand
GAACACTTTCGAGCCATGTTGATATTCCATCGAAAGAATACCATTATTTAAATAATAAACAGCCTTTGAGATAGATCCTTGCTGATCAATTACAGATTTTTTTTTATACTGTTTTCGAGTATGTAGTCCTGCTAAAAGTTTTTTTTCTTCTTCAGTAAGTGAAGCAATTTTACTCATTCTATGGACATGAGTATTATTTGATTTTATATTAAACACATATTAATTACGGACAAATACATAGTATTACTCACACAAATTTTTCGAAATATTTACACTAAAAATATATAAATGTAAAAAAAATGCAAAATTTTGAACTTACAGTTTGACTCAAAAGTATCTCGCAATATATATTAAGATTCGCCAATCACGCATTATATAATGCTTTCATTTTAGTCAACCGTTTTGTTTTGAAAAATTGCCGCGAGGCATAATAACCACATACTACATAGGATGTAAATTATGGCAGAAGCATTAGATCTCAACATGCCCCTTGGTGAGGACGGAACTGAATCAGTTAAAAACATTATCAAACCTCTACTTGATCTCGAAAAAGAGAAGAACAAAGTTGAAGAAAACGAAATTTACACGATTGACAAATACTATTCTGATGACTCCTTAGGGTCAGATGTATTAAAAAATAAATATTTGGCTCCGGGCGAAAAGCACCCATATCAAATGTGGGAAAGACAAGCAAAAGCTCTAGCCGGAGTAGAAAAAACAAAATCAGACAAAGAAAAATGGGGAGAAAAATTTTACTCCATTCTTGAAGACTTTAGATTTGTGCCAGGCGGAAGAATTATGCATGGTGCAGGAAGAGAAGACATCACGACCACCTTAAACAACTGCTACGTTGTCGCTGTCAAGGACGATTCAATCAAATCAATTTATAACACAATTATTGAAGAGGCATTGACCTACAAATACGGTGGAGGTTGCGGACATGATTTATCGCTACTAAGACCATCAGGTGCCGCCATCAATGGCACTGGTGGAGATTCTTGCGGTCCTACAGGTTTTATGAATCTTTTTAGCGAAAATACCAATACGATTGCACAACATGGTAGAAGAGGTGCAAACATGCAAACGCTTAGAATCGACCATCCTGACATAGAAAAATTTATTACTATCAAAACTGGTGATATAAATATGGTCAAATATTCTAACATCTCGGTTTTGTTAACCCATAAATTTATGGATGCAGTAAAAAATGACACAGGTTTTGATTTAGTATTTGATGGACAGGTTTACGAAACAATTAAAGCGACAGATCTTTGGAATAAAATTATCAGTAGCGCTCACGCGAGCGCTGAACCAGGCCTTTTATTTTGGGATACCATGACCGATTATCACAATGCAGAATATTGCTCGCCACTGGTTTCTACGAACCCATGCGCAGAGCAACCACTTCCAGATGGAGGATGTTGTAACCTAGGAGCTGTCAATTTGGAACGGTTTGTAGATGAAAATCAAAATTTTATGATTGAAGAATTTAAAAACACTGTAGAAATAGGTACTAGGTTCTTAGACAACGTGGTCGATTACAACTTGGATAGACACGCACTCGAAGATCAGAAAAAAAATGCAATAAACGACAGAAGAGTTGGTATGGGTATACTTGGTCTTGGTGATATGCTTGTAAAAATGGGCATTAAATATGATAGTGAAGATGCAATTCAAACAATAGACCAAATCATGACAATTTTTAGGGATGCTACGTATGAAACCAGCATAAATCTTGCCAAAGAAAAAGGTCAGTTCCCTCATTTTGATTGGAAAGGATATAACAAGAGTAAATTTGTTAAATCTCTACCAAAATCTTTAAGAGAAAGAATCAAAAATAATGGAATTAGAAACTGCACACTTACCACAGTTGCTCCTACAGGTAGTGGTGCTATAGTTGCAAGAGTAACATCTGGAGTAGAACCAATTTTCGCAACTTCATACAAGAGAATGGTTAAAAAGAACGATGGCGGTTATGGAAAGGAATTTGATCAATACACCGTATATCACCCAATTATAAAAGAACTATTTGGTACCGATGAAGATTTACCAGAATATGTTACAACTTCTCATAAAATTGACCCATTTTTCAGAGTAAAAATGCAGGGCACGGTTCAAAAATATATAGATTCTTCTATATCTTCTACAGTTAATCTAAAAGAAAACACAAGTATAGAGACCGTTGCAGATATTTACATGAAAGCCTATGAAAACGGTTTAAAAGGAATAACAGTTTACAGAGAAGGGAGCCGAGAAGGAATTCTAATTACTAATGATGACAAAGATGGAGACAAAAAACCTAAAACTAAGCTGGAACAGTCCAGAGTTGTAGAAGGCCAACCTCGTTTAAGGCCTACTCAAACAGCAGGTTCAACAAGAAGAATTAAAACAGGTGAAGGAACTCTCTATATAACCATAAATGAAGATGAGCAAGGTTTATGCGAAGTATTTACCACCATAGGTAAAGCTGGCGGCAATGCAGCAGCGCAATCTGAAGCAATAAGCCGACTAATCTCATTAGCATTAAGATCAGGGGTCAATCCTCAATCAATAGTAAGACAATTGAAAGGTATCTCTGGTCCGAACCCTACATGGGAAGATGGAAGATTGATACTTTCTACTCCAGATGCAATTGGGAAAGCTCTTGATGATTATTTACATGAAAAAAAACAAAATCCACATGATGAAGAAAATGGCAAATTATTAATTACGATGGATACAAATAAAGATGAAAAATTAGCAAAAACTATAGATTCAGAAATGATTGCTTCAGCAAAATTAATGATGTGCAAAAGTTGTGATAGTCGAAGCGTAGTAAATGAAGCGGGATGCCTGACTTGCCAGAGTTGTGGCTGGTCTAAGTGTGATTAATAAATATTAATCACTAATAAAAAATACTAAATTTTTATTAGTTCTTTTTCTTTATTTTCTTGATGTACCTCTAAATCCTTAATATGGCTATCTGTAATATCCTGCAAATCTGTCTCTCGACCTTTTATTTCATCTTCACTTTCGTTTTCTTTCTTACCATAATCATGAATTTTATGAAGAGTATCTCTTCTTATATTGCGTACAGCAACTTTTCCATCTTCTATAATTTTGTGAACGAATTTTATTAATTCTTTTCTACGTTCCTCAGATAAGGCTGGAATAGGCACAAGTACAGCATTTCCATTATTACTAGGCGTAAATCCTAGATTAGCATCCACAATGGCCTTCTCAATTACAGGAATGAGAGACTTCTCGTAAGCCTGCAACGTAATTAGCTTTGGTTCAGGAATAGAGACAGTTGATACCTGATTAAGAGGAGTAAGAGTACCATAATAATCAATAACAATAGAATCAAATATTTCTGGATTAGCTCTTCCAGTTCTTATTTTATTAAGTTCATTTTGCGTATGGCTAACTGCTGAGCCCATACGCGAAATAGCGTCTTGGTGTATTTTATCTAACATTATTTTCCTATAGTTGTTCCTATTTTACTTCCCATGATTATATCATACAAGTCACCCATCGACTTAATATTAAAAACACAAATTGGGATATTATTTTCATTACATAGTGTAATTGCGGTCATATCCATTACCCGCAGATCATCCCGAATGACTTTGTTATATGTTAAACTGTCATATTTTGTTGCATCAGAGTTTTTAAAGGGATCCATATCATAAACTCCATCTACCTTTGTACCTTTTAAAAGAATTTCTGAACCCAATTCGTTTGCTCTTAATGCAGCAGCAGAATCAGTGGTAAAAAAGGGATTTCCAGTCCCTCCAGCAATAATCACAATTCGTCCTTTTTCCATATGCCTGATTGCTCGCCTTCTAATATAGGGTTCCGCAATTTGTGTTACATTAATCGCGGAAAGAGCTCTAGTTTCGCACCCAACTTTTTCCAAAGCATCTTGCAAGGCTATCGCATTCATAATCGTCGCTAGCATGCCAAGATAATCACCAGTGACTCTGTCCATTCCACCTGCGCTAGCTTCCAGTCCTCTAAAAATATTACCAGCACCAATAATTAAACCAATCTTAACATTAGCATCGTAAACAGGTTTTATTTCTTGAGCTAAATAATGGACTTTTTCAGGATCAATACCAAACCCATGCTTATTAGCAAGCACTTCTCCACTTAGTTTTAATAAAATTTGACTGAAAGACGGTTCAGACATTTTTTAGAATAAGAAAAGCCTAATTTTGAGGATTTGACTCACCAACAGCAAAACGGGTGAATTGACTGATGGTAATATTTTCGCCAAGAGTGGCAATCGTTTCTGTCATTAAATCAACTACCTTCTTGTCAGGGTCTTTTATATATGCTTGCTCCATTAAACAATTTTCTTGATAAAACTTAGAAAGTCTACCCTCAACCATTTTTTCAATAATATTATCGGGTTTTCCAGAAGATTTTGCTTGATCGGTATAAATTTCTTTTTCTTTGGCAACTATATCATTGGAAACAGAGTCTTTGTCAAGAGATATAGGATTCGTTGCAGCTATTTGCATAGCAAGATTGTGAGCCAATTCGATGAAACCGTCTGTCTTTGCTACAAAATCAGTTTCACAATTGACTTCAATCATTACACCGAGTCTTCCGCCTGCATGTATGTAAGAATATACTAAACCTTCCTTAGTCTCGCGCTCGCCTTTTTTTTCAGCCTTAGCAGCACCAGATTTTCTGAGATGGTCAACAGCACTGTCTAAGTCACCATTAGATTCAGTAAGTGCATTCTTACAATCCATCATTCCAGCACCAGTTTTATCTCTAAGTTGCTTTACAATTTTAGCATCTATTGCCATAAACTATTCCTCTTCACTGTTTGCTTTTACAGGTGCGGCAGTTTTTTGAGTACTATTTGTAGTTTTACCTACAACATCATTTTTAATATCTTTGTCTGAACCTTTTATCTCTAAAATTGCATCTGCAATGCAGCCCACAATAAGTTGGATTGTTCTCAATGAATCATCATTTGCGGGAATCGGGAAATCAATTTTATTAGGATCTGTATTAGAATCAACTATTGCTACCGTAGGAATGTTCATACTCGTAGCTTCTTTAATAGCAGTTGCTTCGTACTGACTATCCACAACGACAACAGCATCTGGAGGTCTTCTCATATCTTTAATACCTCTATGCTGATCAGAAAGTTTTACTTTTTCCCTGTTGAGCATTTGAGTTTCTTTCTTTGTCAAATTTTCATAAAGATTCGATCCCTCTTTTTCTAACAATTTTAATCTTTTTATACTCTTTTTGATAGTTGTAAAGTTAGTCAGAGATCCGCCTAACCATCTTTCAACTATATAAAACATTCCACATCTATCAGCTTCTTGTTGAACAATATCTTTGGCTTGCTTTTTAGTACCAATAAATAATATTTCACCATTCTTTTTGACAATGCCCTGGAGAAAATTCATAGCTTTATCAAAGGCAGCAATTGTTTCTTCGAGGTTAATGATGTGAACACCATTTTTTTCCATTAAAACATATGGTTTATAATTAGGATGCCATTTTCTCGTTACATGACCAAAATGTGCTCCTGTATCAATTAAATCTTCAAATTTTATGAGTGCCATATATTTGTTCTTATCTTTTAGAAAATTGAAACTTTTTTCTCGCGCCAGGTTGACCAGGCTTTTTTCTCTCAACTTTACGAGAATCTCTTGTTAATAAACCATTAGACTTTAAAGTAGGCCTATCTTCTGGATTAGCAGAAATAAGAGCTCTGGAAATTCCAAGCCTTATTGCACCAGCTTGCCCTGCAAGCCCCCCACCTTTGACATTAGCAGAAATATCATATTCTTTATTTTTATCAAGTGCTTTAAGAGGTTGTTTAACCATAGTAGCCAAACTTTCTCTTGGAACATAATTATCAAGAGTGACACCATTAACCTCAATATTACCTTTACCCGGAGATGTTAGAGTGACTCTAGCTACTGAACTCTTTCTTCTACCTATTCCGTTAAATTTTGATTTTTCTGCCATTTTATAACTCTAGTGTTTTTGGGGATTGTGCTAGATGCGGATGATTTGTTCCAGTATAAACTTTAAGATGCGAAAACATGCTTCTACCAAGTTTATTACTTGGTAACATTCCTTTAACTGCTTTTTCAATTATTCTTTCTGGATAAGTTCTTCTCATATGAGCAAGACTAGTAGTTTTCACACCACCAACATAGCCAGTGTGTCTAAAATACGTTTTTTGTTCTTCTTTATTACCAGTCACAACAACTTTTTCAGCATTTACAACAACGACGCAGTCACCATTGTCCATATGAGGAACATAATTGACTTTGTGTTTTCCCTTAAGAATTTGAGCGACTTTACTTGCCAATCTACCCAATACTTGCGAATCTGCATCTGCAATCCACCAGCTTTTCTCGATTTCTGATATTTTTAGTGTTTTTGTTTTCATATTTAAAATATTTAAGCCTACGAAC
>CALKMQ010000189.1 GCA_938092125.1 uncultured bacterium | reverse complement strand
TTAATGTCAAACTGGGATAAAAGCAGTTTTATTGAGCATATGCGTGACAATTGTAGCAGAGAAATTGCTAAAATTGGAGAAGCAATAATTGAATTTTCCGAAAAGCATGGTTCGGACATTAGCTGGGGCAGAGGAAGCGAATATGGTACTATGACGTTTAGGTGCGAATGTGATGAAGGGCACCTTCCTTTATTTCATATAACTTCAACTGGGCAGTTAAATCTTCAAATAAATTTTATGCGAAGTAAAGAAATACCACCTATGGTCATCCGTGATGTTGTCATAAAATTAGAGTCTAATTTTTTAAGAGATTATGATGCAGATGGATATCCTAGCGACGTTTTTGTACCAATGGATGATCTTTTTCATACACAAAGTCAGGTTGATAAGTTTATTAAGACAATGGAAGGCGCTACGTATAGATTGAAACAATAATTGTTTTTAATTCAAATTTATTTCAAATCATTTCAATTTTTTAACTCCATCTTTCGTTTGCGGTACTTATCATTAATTATCGTAATTACCATTAACAGCTTTTTAGATGCTGAGGGAATCAAATCTCAAGAACTGCCAATTGGTTTAACTGATTTCGAAAAAAACAATATTAATTTACTCCTTGAAATGGGTAGAGAGACCTCTCCCCCAAATCAGCCTGTTAGAAATATAGCCGAATTTGAACGCATGAGCGGTGTTCTAGTTAGATACCCATTAGGTGTGTCTTTGGATATTGTCCGCGAGCTTGCAGAAGATGTTGTTGTATATTGTTTGGTATCCTCTGCTCAGCAAAATACAGCATTTAATGCTTTTAATAATAATAATATTAATATGGAAAATATTGAATTTATAGTTGGGCCAACAGATAGTTATTGGACAAGAGATTATGGTCCTTGGTGGGTTGTTGACGGGAATAAAGAAGTTGGAATAGTTGATTTCACATATAATAGACCTAGATTAAATGATAATAATGCTCCTTTTAAAACTTCTGAATATTTAGATGTCCCTTATTATTCGGTTGATATGATTCATTGTGGTGGAAATTACATGACAGATGGACGAGGTATTGGAGCTTCATCATATTTAGTCTATGAAGAAAATGATTTAGAAAGTGAAAACATTGATAGTTTATTGAATATATATTATGGTATTGATACTTATCATGTAATTGAAGATCCAAATGATACTTACATTGACCATATTGACTGCTGGGGTAAATATTTAAGTCCTACAAAAGTAATGATTCGGCAAGTGCCCACAAGTCATCCTCAGTTTAGTGAAATAGAATCTGTCGCCAATTATTTTTCAGAGTCGCTAACGAGTTGGGGCAACAATTGGGATGTGCACAGAGTCTGGACTCCAAATGATCAACCATATACTAATTCTATCATTGTGAATGATAAAATTTTAGTTCCTATAATGAATAGCGCTTGGGATGATGATGCGTTAAGCTCATATGAAATTGCTATGCCAGGTTATGAGGTTATTGGGTTCCCTGGAACATGGGAATCGACAGATGCTTTACATTGCCGTATAAAAGGAATTCCTGACATTAATATGCTACAACTATTTCATCAGCCTCTTTTAGATACAGTAGCCTCTTCTCAAAATGAAGGGTATCATTTAAATATTGAGGTCGAGGCTTTAAGCGGAATGGGTATTTTAGATAATTCAGTAAAAGTTTTTTGGAAAAACAGTGAAATGTCTTCTTACGATTCAGCACAGCTTTATAAGACATTCACTCCTGAAATTCCAGATACTTATAGTGGTTATATACCTGCTCAAGCATTTAGTTCTAATATTAAATATTTTATTCAAGCTGCGGACAGTTCTGGTAGAAATGAGGCGCATCCTTTAGCAGGTTATCATTCGTTTTATGCTTTACCAACAGAGGCATGTAATAGTTGGGTATTAGGAGATATCGATAACTCTGGTAAACTAAGCATTATGGATATTTTAATTTTATCTGAATTGATTATTTATAATAGTTCATCTGGGGTCTGTTGTAATTTTGTTGCAGATATAAACGGTGATGGTGATTTGAGTTTAATAGACATTATTAACCTAGTTGGATTAGTTGCTAACCAATAATTCAATATGAAGCAAAGAGAATACGATATAATAGTGTTTGGTGCGACTGGTTTTACTGGAAGATTAGTTGTTGAATACATTATTGAACAATATGGCTTAAAAAATAATAAGTTGTTTAGATGGGCAATTGCGGGAAGAGACATTAAAAAATTAGAAGATTTTAAATCTGAATTACTAAAAGTTGATGGAGAAGTCAAAGATTTAGACTTGCTTGTTGCCGACAGTTTTGATAACAAAGCAATAGATAATATTACTAAATCTGCACGCTTAATTATTTCGACAGTGGGTCCATACATAAAATATGGAAAAGCATTAGTGTCTTCATGTGCTATTAATGGGACTCACTACTGCGATCTTACGGGTGAGGTTCCTTTCATTCGAGAGTCAATTGATTCAAATAATGAAATTGCAAAGGAAAATAATTGTAAAATCATTCATAGTTGTGGTTTTGACTCTATACCTTCTGATTTGGGAGTATTATTGATACAAAAAGAGGCTTTGGAAAAATATAAAATCCCATGTAAAGAAATTAAATATTATGTGAGGGCTACTAAGGGAGGTTTGAGTGGTGGTACCATTGCTAGTATGATTGCGATTTCAGCATATATTAAATCTAATCCATCTTTATCTAGTTTGCTTGGTAATCCTTATGCCCTTAATTCGACTAGTTTCAATGGCCCTAGAGTCTCAAGCATAAGATCTATAAAATGGGACGATGAAGTAAAATTGTGGTTAGCGCCTTTTGTAATGTCAGGTATAAATACTAGAATAGTCAGAAGGTCAAATGAACTGTTAAAGTTTGAATACGGTAAAGAATTTTTATATAGTGAGGTAACATCGTTTTCTAAAGGATTTAAAGGTTATATAAAATCGTTATATATG
>CALKMQ010000188.1 GCA_938092125.1 uncultured bacterium | reverse complement strand
ACTCTTTCCATTGATAGCATATTTAATCCTGTAACAAAAGTCACCTATGACGTTAAGCCTGTTCCAGGTGCAAAAGAACCTATTGAGATTTTGACTATGAATGTACAAACAGATGGTTCAATTTCGCCTAAGGATGCTATTAGCTATTCTGCTACATACATAAGAGAACATTTAAAATTTGTTGAAGCAATTGCAAATCCGGAAATTTTAGAAATCTCAAAAGGTGTTTCCGATGAAACATTAGCATTGCGTAACCTATTAAACCAGGCAATTGATGAAATGGAGCTATCAGTTAGGAGTTTTAATTGTTTGCAAGCAGCTGGCATCAAGTATATTTATGAATTAGTGAGTAAGGAAGAAAACCAAATGTTGAAATATAAAAACTTTGGAAGGAAATCGCTTACCGAATTAGTTGATAAACTCAGTTCTATGGGACTTCATTTTGGTATGGATATAAGTAAAATTATGGCAGAAGAGGGTTAATCAAATGCGCCACAAGAAAAAAGGACGCAAATTAGGTAGGAAGGTTGGTAATCGTAGGGCACTACTAATGAATTTAGCATGCCAGTTAATAGTTCATAAAAAAATTAAAACTACAGATCCAAAGGCAAAAGAACTCAGATCATATATTGAGCCATTAGTCACCTTAGCTAAAAAGAATAGTCTCCATTCAAGAAGGCTAGTAATTAAGAAGATTCCTAAAAAGAATATTGTACGAATTCTTTTCGAAGAAATTGCACCAATGTTTTCTGATAGACCTGGGGGGTACACTAGGATCACTAAACTTGGTTATAGGGATAATGACAGAGCTCCTGTTTCGCTCATAGAGTTTGTTGAATCAATTGAAACTGTGCCAGTTGAAAAACCAGCTGCAGAAAAATCTGATAAGTAAATTTTAAAGATAGTTTATCGTTTTCTTTTGCGTTTAAAGTATCTTCTTCTTTTTTTTTTAAACTGCTTTCTCATATCTTCAGATAGCAGTCCCTCAGTTAAAGCACTTTGGGTTGTACGAGATCATATGGTCAATAAGGATCTAATTGATAGCGTACTAGATTTTGCTGAAACTAATGGTTTTAATCATATTTTTGCGCAAGTAAGAGGACGAGGTGATGCTTATTATAATTCAAGTTTTGTTCCAAAGTCACATCTTGTCGATGCTGACTTTGATCCGTTAGAATATTTAATAAACTCCAACAAGAGTAGTAATATTAAAATTCATGCATGGATAAATATTTATTATTTATGGTCTTCAAAATTATTACCTAAACAAAAAAACCATCTTTTACTGGAAAATCCTGAATGGTTAGATAGGTCTAATAAAGATAAATATATAAAAACTATTCAATATCAAAGTAATAAAAACGCTATGAAAATTGATGGAGAAGGTTTCTATTTAGCACCTACAAATCCATCTGTTAATGATTATTTGCTAAATGTGGTATCTGAATTATCTGAAAACTATTTAGTTGATGGAATTCATTATGACTATATAAGGTTTCATAACACAAAGTATGGATTTAATGAAAGGGGACTAACAGAGTTTAGAACATTAAATAAAATAAATGATATTTACTATCGTGAAGATGATAGTATAGTTTTTTCTGAATTTAGGAGAAACTCGATAACTAGTTTCGTTAAAGAATCAAAAAAATTAATTAAATTAAATTTGCCAAATTCAATTATTTCCGCCGCTGTAAAGCCTAATATTTATGATGCTAAATTAATGTTCTTTCAAGAGTGGGACCTATGGCTATCAGCTGGTTATTTAGATTGGGCTGTTCCCATGAATTATGTTGTGGATAATGATAAATTTGTTCAGAATATGTACATGATCAAAGATAATATCCCTTCCCAATATCATAAAAAAATTATTGTTGGTATTTCTACATATAATCAAAATGCTAGAATTGTTGGAAAAAAAATTAAAAGGTTAAGGAAGATGAGCTTTAATAATATATCTATATTTTCCTACAATGTTTTTGTTGATAATCCTTACTATTGGAAAAAATTAAAAAGATATTTTTAATAAAAACTATGAAAAGAAATATTATACCACCTGTTGGATCAAAACTAAATTGTAAAAATTGGCAAATAGAAGCTGCTTATCGTATGATTCAGCATAATTTGGATAAAGATGTTGCTGAAGATCCTGACGAATTAATTGTTTATGGAGGTAAAGGTAAAGCCGCTCGTGATTGGAAAAGCTTTGATTTAATATTAGAAACGTTAAAAAGATTAAACCTAGATGAAACTTTGATAATTCAATCTGGAAAACCTGTGGCTGTTCTTAAGACACATTCATATTCACCTCGTGTTTTAATTGCAAATTCAAACCTTGTCCCAAACTGGGCTAATTGGGATCATTTTGATAAGCTTGAAGCTGAAGGCTTAATGATGTATGGGCAAATGACTGCTGGGAGTTGGATATATATAGGAACGCAAGGCATTCTTCAAGGCACATATGAAACATTCATTGCAGCAGCAAAAAAACACTTTGATTTAGACAATCTAGCTGGAAAATTAGTGCTGACTTCAGGTCTTGGAGGTATGGGTGGTGCTCAACCTTTATCTGTAACAATGGCTGGGGGTGTTGCTATTTGTATTGAAATAGATAAAAATAGAGTTAATCGCCGTCTAGAAACTCAATACCTCGATAAAGCAACAAATGATATCGATGAAGCTTTAAGTTGGGCAAAATCGGCTCTAAACAATAAAGAACCGCTAAGTATTGGTCTTATTGGTAATGCTGCTGAAATTGTACCTATTTTTGCGAAAAATAAAGTAATCCCTGATCTTGTTACTGATCAAACTTCAGCGCACGATGAATTAGTGGGTTATATACCTATAGGCTATAGTGTCGATGAAGCAAAAAATCTTCGAGAAAAAAATAAATCTTTGTATATAGAAAAGTCTATACAGTCTATGGGCATTCATGTTGAGGCTCTTTTAGAATTAAAGCGTCTTGGATCTATTGTTTTTGATTATGGTAATAATATCCGAGCACAAGCAAAAAAAGCAGGCGTTAAAAATGCATTTGACATACCAGGTTTTGTACCTGAATATATTCGACCTCTTTTTTGTGAAGGTAAGGGGCCATTTAGGTGGGTTGCTTTATCTGGAGATAAAAATGATATATATAAAACGGATGAAGTTGCCTTAAAAATGTTTTCCAACGATAAAGCTCTGTGTCATTGGATAAAAATGGCGAATCAAAAAGTTTCATTTCAAGGGTTTCCCTCAAGAATTTGTTGGTTGGGTTATAAAGACCGTGTAAGGTTTGGTCTAAAATTAAATAAAATGGTGAAAAATGGTGAATTATCAGCACCAATTGTAATTGGACGTGATCATTTGGATTGTGGATCTGTAGCTTCTCCAAACCGAGAAACAGAGTCTATGAAAGATGGCTCTGATGCTGTAGCTGACTGGCCGCTTTTAAACGCTTTAGTGAATACTGCTAGTGGTGCAACATGGGTTTCAATTCATCATGGGGGAGGAGTTGGAATGGGATATTCAGTTCATGCTGGGCAGGTCATCGTAGCTGATGGAACAGAAGAAATGGATAAAAGAATTTCTAGGGTTTTGACAAATGATCCTGGCATGGGAGTTGTTCGTCATGCTGACGCTGGTTATTCTGATGCTATAACTAACGCTGAGAATTGGTCGATTGATATTCCAAAATAAAATAATAAAATGAATAGTCAATCTTTAAAGTTATTAAATATTGGTACTTTGGTTTCTTATGATTCTGAAAAGGGTTCTATGGCGTCAAGCAAGAACCTAGAAATAGTCATTGAGAATGGAAAGATAAAGGAAATAGGAAAAAATTTAAATTCAGCAGATGATGTATATGACTGTAAAAATAAATTATTAACTCCTGGATTTGTTGATTGCCATACTCATCCAGTTTTTTTTGAAGATAGGCACAGAGAATTTAAAATGAGAGTTGATGGTTTATCATATGATGAAATTGCTAAAAATGGAGGAGGTATTAATGATAGCATCAGTAGTTTAAGGTCATCCTCAGAAATAAATTTAAAAAATAGAATTCAAAATAGAATGGATAACTTTCTGAAACTCGGTACTACAACAATAGAAGCAAAAAGTGGATATGGCTTAAATCTTGATAGTGAATTAAAATCTTTGAAAGTCTTAAATGACCTTCAATCAACTCATTTGATTGATATTGTTCCTACTTTTATGGGAGCGCATGCAATACCAGTAGAGTATAAAAAAAAGCCTGACGAATATGTTAATTATCTGTGTAAAGTTATTATCCCGGAAATAGCAAAACAAGGCATAGCAGAATTTAATGATGTCTTTTGTGAAGAAGGATATTTTAATCTAGAGCAAACAAAAAGAGTCCTAGAGAAAGGATGTGAATATGGATTGACTCCAAAAATTCATGCTGATGAATTTAGAAACATTGGTGGTTCTAGTCTTGCTGGAATTTTAAAATGCGTCTCCGCGGATCATTTAATGAAAATTAATGATGAGGATATAGCGCATATGCTAGAGTCAAATGTAACAGCAGTATTATTACCTGGGACTACATTTTTTCTTGGGGAAAAAGATTATGCTCCTTACGAAAAACTAAAAAATGCTGGGTTAGATATTGCTATAGCAACAGATTATAATCCTGGAAGTTGCAATATTCAATCAATGATCTTTATTATTATGCTATCTGTTTTATATATGAAAATGGAAATTTCTGAAGCACTTTATTCAAGTACATACATTCCTGCAAAAGTACTAAATAGGCATGAGACAAGTGGTTCAATAGAGGTAGGCAAAATTGCAGATATAATAATATGGGATGTCTCAAGTATAATCGAAATCCCTTATAATTTTTCAATAAATCCCATACGTACCGTAATAAAATCTGGAAATTTTGTATTTTAATATTTGTTAGAAACTCTCAAGAGTTTAATTTTAAGAATCATATGAACAAAATATATCACAAAACAGCCAAGTATATTTCAATTCTAACTTGTTTAACACTTTTAGTTTTTAACTATGCTTCCGCTAACTATGCATTTAAAAAGAAGATTAAAAGTGTATGCTCTTCATACAGAGTATCAGTTAATGCATCCTCTATGGATTTTGACAGCAACTTATTTTCTTTAACCTTAGAAAGTAATAGAAATAATTTTGAAATGGTTATGCTCGTTGGGTTTGCTTCTGCTGGTCAAGCAGTATCACATCAGAATAGTTTGGGACTTTCCAATGCGTATGTTCCACAAGAAATAAGTGTTAAGGTAAATGTACCTTCATCAAAAGGTGAAACGATGGTTTTTGAAGCAACATGTTCATCAAATGATGCTATACAGCTGGCTGCAGGTACATTAGACTCTTCAGAGTTTATGCAAAAAATTGATTTACAAACTTCATAAGGAGGAATTATGATTGGCTTAGGATTAGAAGAAACTTTATTACAGTATTTACGTGCTGTAGGTTGGTCTGTTACAGCAGCAGTCGGTTTTGCTTTCGGGGTAGGAATTGCTTTGAAAGTTTTTGACTGGTTATCAACAGACATAGATGAGTGGGAAGAGATAAAAAAAGGGAATATAGGTGTCTCTTTAATATTTATTTCTTTAATAGTTATGGTTGGGTTACTAGTTTACAAAGTAATCTAAGCAATATTTTAAAATTAGTATTTTCTAAAAGAGCCTATTTATAGGCTCTTTTTTTTATAAAACTGTGTTGATTATAATTAAAAATAAAGGAGATGAAACAGTACAAAAAAAGTTGACGGCGTCGTTGTTCAGTCTTTTGTCCCCAGTGAAAAGATAATAGTTTTTAATATAAGACTCAGAAATAATTAAACCATTTTTTGATATAAAACGACTTTGGAATGTGCTTCCTAGAATAGAATCAAAGAGAGAAGCAAAAAAACCAGATATAAATATTATCATTAAATATTTAATATGAACATCAAATATATATCCAGTTAGACTAATTAATAGAGAACCTAATAAAGATCCGATTATCCCAATGAAAGTTACACCGCCTGATTCTCCTTCCTCTAATTTTTTACCCGATATTATATCAATCGGGTTTTTTTTGGAGAACTTTCCAATTTCAGTAGCCCAAGTATCAGAATTTGCGGCTGCGATTGCAGCAATGAA
>CALKMQ010000187.1 GCA_938092125.1 uncultured bacterium | reverse complement strand
CAGATAAGCTATAACATAACTGAAGTTTATCGGTCTTATCATCTAATGCTATGGTAAAATGTGGTTCATTAATCCGTAATCGTTTCCGTTCTTTTTCAAGCAGTTTCCGAAAGGATTTAAGTTTAGATTTTTGTGATTTGTTTAACATAAGTGCCACTAAAATTTAGTGATAAAATATATCCAAATCAATATAAATCGTTCAGTAAATCATTCAGTATATTATGTTGTTATTCTCAATAAAAACCTCTATATTCATATATATGTTGAGTTATAGTTTAATAGAAGTTGATTCAAAAGTGTTAAAATACTTTTTCGTAATCAGAAGTAGGCGAGTTCGATTCTCGTGTCCGGCTCTTAAACTTCTTTTGAAGTTTATCGTGTAAAGAAATGGGGCGGTTTACCGCCCCATTTTTTAATCGGGTTTTTTTGGTTGATAATACTTTGATGCTCTCAACGACCCATAAACTTCAGACGCATAAAGTATTGCTGAAGTTCCCCCCAAAATAATGGCCATTGGTTTATTTTTAGTTTTAATTGCAATAGAGTATGCTTTTGCTGATAATAATAAATTCAACATGCCATAAATCCCGTCATAGACTCTGCCAGAATAGGATCTTCCTATTCCCGGTATAAATGCTAACACAGTGCTTAATAATGAGAGGTTTGAGTTTTGATTGTAGGAGATAGGCTTTACGTAGTCAATTAATCTTCCATCTTCATCTTTGTAAGCGCCATTGATTTTTTGATGATAAGACAATGCCGAAGGGTTGCATCTTGTTATCCTATCCATAGCTATTATTGAACCAAATAAAGGACCATGATCTTTTATAGCTAAGCTACAGTAATTTGAACAGCTCGGGTAAAATTGACAATTCAAAGCATTTGATTTGTATGAAATTTTTTGCCACTGAGCTACTGGATATATGAACACTTTTTGTAAAAAGGTGGTGTTCTTAGATTTTAATAATGAGTCTGCTGGATAATCAGTTTTAGAATATGCAGACGAGAGTAATGTTAATAAAATTAACTTTTTCATATTGCCTATCATTTAATTAACATAATTTTAAATATAAAACTAATAATAAATAAGAACTGAAAGCTTTTTAAAATGGAAAACATTATCGAACTAATTACTTCTAATCCAGTGTATCTAGCTATTGCAGTTATTTTAGCAATTGTCATCGTATATGGCTTCGTAAAAAAAATTATAAAACTGGCATTAGTAACTGGGGCAGTCTTTATTCTTTATGTTGCTTATTTACATTATTCAGGAAAAAACACTTCAGAAATTTCTAAAACAGTTTCTAAATCTGCAGAAATTTTAAAAGAAGCTGTATCTAAGACTGGTGAAAAAGTGAAAGATTCTGCAATTAAATCAATAGAAAAAAAGGTAGAGTCAAAATTAACTAATTAGTTTTTTTATAATTAAAATTAATAAATGAAATACAATCACATAGTTTGGGATTGGAATGGAACATTGCTAGATGACCTTTGGTTGTGTGTAGATGCAATAAATTCTGTTTTAGATTCTCGAGGTATGAATAAAGTTGATGAAATTAGCTACCGTCAAATCTTTAGATTCCCTGTTATAAAGTATTATGAGCATTTAGGATTTAATTTTAAAGATGAAAAATTTCCCATTGTTGGTTTTTTAGATTATTATCGAAAGTATTTTGAAAAATGTTCACTCCATAAAAACGCAAGTATAGTTTTAAGAAGAAATAAAATGAATGGATTGTCTCAATCTATTTTATCCGCTGGCAAGGAATCTTCATTGTATAGTTGGGTTAAGTCACACAATATAGAAGACTTTTTCAATGATTTGATTGGTGTTAAAAATGATAATGCTGATGGTAAAATTGAAGCTGGACTCAACTGGATATCACAATCAGGCATATCGAAACATAAAATTTTATTAATTGGAGACACAATTCATGATAGTGATGCTGCTGCGGAAATGGGAATTGATTGTGCATTGGTAAGTATTGGACATGTTAGTAAAAAAAGGCTTAAAAATGCTGGGCCCCCAGTATTTGACAGTTTATTGTCAGTTTTGAGTTATATAGAAAGATGCTAGATATTAAAAACCCTCATTGAAAAATGAGGGTTTTTAATACAAAGTAACCGCTGACATCCTAAAAGTTTCAACTCTTAGGTGTGTTACACAGCTGATCCTCTGGAGGTCAGCGTTTTAATATAATTAGACAACTGATCACCTCCTTTCGTTTAGTTAATTAATTACACACACGTAAACATATGAATAAATGTAACTATATATCAAATATTGTTTCTCATTTTATGATGTAAAGTTTAGGGTGCAATGATTTATATTCGCTTAATGGGATTAATATTTCTACTTCTTTTATCTACTTATCAGTTCGGATGTTCAACCAGCGATCTAGAAGTTAAAGTAGTTTCTGCTGATGAATTAATTGTTGATATCAAAAATAATAATTCTTCAAAGATTGTTTTAGTTAATGTTTGGTCGACTTGGTGTATTCCATGTATTGAAGAATTTCCTTATATAGTAGAACTCGAAAAAGAATATAAAAATGAGGACTTAAAGGTGGTTTTTGTGAGCGCAGATTGGGATGAAAATTCTCAAGAAGTTTATGATTTTTTAGTTAGTGAAGATGTTAAAGGTACTCATTATCGTAAAAAAGAGGGGAACGATGAAAATTTTATTAATGAATTTTCATCGTTTTGGAGTGGAGCCCTTCCTTTTACTGGTATCTACAACAAAGATATGGTTCTAAAAAAATACTGGGAAGGTAAAAAAGATGAAAAATTTTTTAAAAGTAGTATTGATTCTTTAATAAATGTAAAAGGAGAAAAGTTGTGAAGAACATAATTATAATATGCCTGACGGTATTATGCTTTGACTTAGGTGCAAAAGAATTATCTATAGGCGACGATATTGTAGGCCTTGATTATAAATTAAATAATGTTAATGGGGAAAATCTAAGCCTCTCTGATTTAAAAAAAGAAAACGGAATCTTAGTTATTTTTAGTTGCAATACGTGTCCATGGGTCGTTAGGTGGCAAGATAGGTATAATTCTATCTCTGAGACATGTGAAAATAATGGAGTTGGTTTTGTTGCCGTTAATTCAAACGCTAGGCTGCATGACAGTGTTGACAGCATTGAAGAAATGATAAAACATGCAAACTCTAATAAGTATTCTTTTCCTTATGCGATGGATCAAAATGCCAAATTAGCAAAAGCGTTTGGTGCTGCAAAAACACCTCATGTTTATCTGTTTAATAGTGATGGTAAACTTTTTTACAAAGGCGCTATTGATGACAATGCTAAAAGCGCAAAAAAGGTAAAAAACTCTTATTTAAAAGATGCATTATTCGCTTTGGGAAAAAATGAAAAGATTGAGTTAAGCTCAACAAAAGCACTAGGTTGTTCAATAAAGTTTTAAATAGATTCAAATTCTGTTGAGTGGCTCGGGCCGGAATCGAACCAGCGACACATGGATTTTCAGTCCACTGCTCTACCAACTGAGCTACCGAGCCAACAACAAAAATTATTAGATGATGCAAATGATTAACAGATTTAATCAATTGAGTTGCAAAAATTAATATATTTTATTGGTATTTCAACTTTTCTTATGAAATGATTTTAAAAATTAAAAACATACTTGACTATTTTGGGATTTTATTTGCGGACAAGTTCATGTAATTATTGATTTGGCAATCTTAACTTCAGCTGCATTTTAACTTTTAAAAAGCAAAACAATGCGAATGAAAGAATTAATTATAGCGACTCATAACAATGATAAAAAAACAGAGATGCAATATGCATTAAAAGATTTAGAGGTTAAAATTTTATCTCTTGATAGTTTCCCAGAAATTGGTGAGATTGAAGAATCAGGTTCTACGTTACTTGAGAATTCTTTCATAAAAGCTAAAGAGGTTTATCGGGAAACAGGAATACCTACCTTAGCTGACGATACTGGTCTTGAAGTAGAATTTTTAAATGGAGCTCCGGGGGTTTATTCAGCTCGTTATGCGGGAAAAAATGTTACATATGAAGATAATGTTAAGAAGTTGCTTTCTGAACTTTCTGGTGTAGAAAAAAAATTAAGAGCGGCGCAGTTTAGAACTGTGATAAGCTTTTTCAGTTCTAAAAAGGAACTTTGGGTTGATGGACGTATTGAAGGTATTATAACCGAAAAGCCGATTGGAGAAAAAGGTTTTGGTTATGATTCGGTTTTTTTTGTGCCCAATAGAGATTTAACTTTTGCCCAAATGGGAAGAGAAGAAAAAAATAAAATTAGTCATAGGGGTTTAGCTTTAAAAAAGATGGTTAAACTTTTAAAAGAAAACATTTACTAAAAGAAGGAGGCTTTATCGATCAAACTGCTATTATTTAACTAAATAATAAACTTTGTTTAAAACATATAAATATCTTTTTCTCTTGGGCATTGTATTGGCAATGACTAATGCAATACGCCCATATCAAAATATATACGCTCAAGGAGATTCTTTAACATCTCTAATCGCTGAAAAAAACAAATTATTTTTATACATTCCCGAGTCTGAATTCGTTGTAAATCCTTTTCCTAATCACATTTTTAATCTAGTACAGCCGCTTGATTCATTATCTAGTGCTAAAGGTATTTTAAATATAAAATATGATAATTTGAAAACAGACATCATCCTTGCAAAAGACTGGAGCACAATTACCATTAAGCAATATGTTGACGGTAGTTCTTATAAAATTCCTTTTACGGCTGATGTAGGATGGTATTTAAGAAAATATAATGAACGCAAAAGTTATACTAAGTTCATTCAATTAGTACATCAATCTGCAAAAGATGGGACAAGCAAAAGAAAGGGGCAGATGATGGAAGTTGTCGGGATGGATCTAGGTAATCTAGGGCGGGCTTCTTTGAGTTTAAATGGAAACGTTACAATAACAGGTAATATGATTTTTCAAGACCAAGAGCTAGTAAGGTCTTCATTAAATCAAACTCAGAATACACATCTTGAATTTGATCAAAAGCAACACCTTAATATTCAGGGAAAAATTGGCGACAGGATTACGGTTAACATGGATCAAGATTCTGAGCGTCAATTTGATTGGGAAAATAATATCCGAATTAATTATGAAGGTTTTGAAGACGACGTTATTCAGAAGATCGAGGCGGGTAATATTTCTTTGTCTTTGCCATCAACAAAGTATGTAACCTTTTCAGGAAAAAATCAGGGTCTTTTTGGTATTAAATCAATTTCAAAATTAGGTCCAATTGACATCACAACAATTGCTTCAATTGAAAAAGCTAAAAAAGAACAAGAAGAGTATAAGGGTGGGTCGCAGTCGAGTACTCAACAAATACGTGACGTTGATTGGATAAAAAACAGATACTTTTTTATTCATCCTTGGTTTAGAAATGGTATTGATACTTTGATTGTGAACAATCTGGCAATAAATACTGTAAATATTCCTCCCTTTTATCCGCTTAAAAACGGACTTCATTACATTGGAAACCTCGTAGTAAAAAACTTTGAACTGTATAAGTCTATTAATACAAATGATGCTGGAGCTGTAACTGGCACGGCATATATTAATCCACTGAATTCAACTGACTCTCTTTATACTGATGATAATGAGACCGGAAATTTCATTCGATTAGAATCCGGGACTAATTATGAAATGAGTGCTGATTTAGGTTACATAAGATTAAGAGATATGGTAATGAACGAAATTCTTGGGTGTTCTTTTACTCTTGAAGATCGGAACACTGGACAAGTTGTACTTGAGGTTGGTTCTCCTGCAGATTCGCTCGGAACAAACTTATCGTTGATGATGCTTAAGCCTAGAAATAGCCATCCCAATCATCCGAGCTGGGAACTAATGTTTAAAAATGTTTACTACCTTGGTACAACGCAAATAAACCAGGAGGGTTTCGAAGTTAAACTAATTAATAAAAGATCTACGCCCGAAAGCGAGCGTGATAGAACAACAAGTTTACCATATATTACACTATTTGGGCTAGACAGTTTAGATGTCAATGGAGTTCGTCAATATGATGAAATCATTGACTTTCAATCTGGAAACATTATCAATATGTTAAACGGTGAATTACTTATACCCTCTTTGCATCCTTTTGCTTTAATAGACTCACTAGAAGGTGGGAATAGTGCTGAAGCTTTGAAAGGTCAACTTGGTTCAGGAAAGATGTATACTTCTTCGATATCTTCGGAAATAAATAGTGATAATAGATTTGTTATAGAGACTAAATACAGTAATCAAAGTTCCACAATTAACCTTGGATTCATGTTGGTTGAAGGTAGTGAAGAAGTTGTTCAGAACAATATTGTTTTAAAAAGAGGCATGGATTATCAAATAGATTACTTCACAGGAACTATCGTTTTAATGGGAAGTGCAGCCGATGATCCAAATGCTGATTTAAAAGTTCGTTATGATAGACATGAAATTGTTTCATTCGACAAAAAAACTATATTTGGTACACGAGCTCAAATGGATTTAGGAGAAAAATCATTTATAGGTGCTACGGCACTTTATTATAATCAATCAATTATGAACCAAAAAATTGAAGTTGGTTACGAGCCAACTCGAAATTTTATATGGGATTTGAATGGAAGGTATGAATGGGAATTAGATGGTATTACTCGATTATTGGATCGTTTGCCTGTCATTGAGACTGATAAAATGACGAACCTATCAATTGAGGGTGAAATTGCGCAAGTTCTGCCAAATCCCAATTCAATAAATAATTCTGCAACTGGTGACCCAAATGGTGTTGCCTTCATTGATGATTTTGAGGGTTCAAAAAGGACTACTTCACCGTCAATCCAAAGACGTTTTTGGAAACAATCTTCTGCGCCAAATTTTTATGATACAGAATTAAATATTTTTGGAGAAGAATATTCTCAAAGAAACCGAGGTGAACTATTTTGGTATAACCCTTATATACCTGTAAGAACCCGAGAAATTTGGCCTAATCAGTCAACTTCGGTACAAGCGGGTAATGAAACTACAGATGTTTTAGTGCTACGATATCGTAAAAGATCTCATCAGAAAAATATTGCTAATGATTCATCTTGGGTTGGTATTTCCACCTCATTGTATTCAGGAGATTATGATCAAACTCAAAGTAAATTTTTTGAAATATGGCTTAAAGGGAATGAAGGGAATCTAGCGATAGACCTTGGTAAAATAAGTGAAGATTGGGACGGGAATGGTGTTTTAAATACCGAAGATATTCCTGAAGCTGGATTAACACTCGGGAATGGTTTTCTTGAAGATCCTGAGGATACCGGGCTTGATGGATGCTTTGACGACTACGAAAATGGTTGGGGTGGGTGTTTAGAGGAAAATACTTACCAGTTCTACGTAGAGCAAAATGAAACTAATATTATTAATGTTGGTTATGATGTCGATCCTTATGATCCTAATGGAGACAACTGGAATTACGATCAGGGGAGTAGTAACTATTCTAAAGCTAATGGGACTGAAGGTAATGGAACTGGTTCTAAAATCCAAGAAGGTGGAAAGTATCCAGACACTGAAGATTTAGATCGTTCGGGGTTCATTGACAAAGTGAATGATTATTTTTCTACAAGTTTTAACCTAACGGACACCACTTATTTAGCTGGCCAAACAGAAAAGAATGGTATAGAAACTGGATGGAAATTATTTAGAATACCTCTTTCAGATTTTAAGAACTCTGGTTCTACTGAATGGAATGAGATTAGGTATATAAGACTTTCAGTTTCTGGTTTTGATTCAATCTACTCGTCTCTTCAGGTTGCAAAAATTGAAATAGTAGGTAATGAATGGCAAGAGTTAGGAGTTTTTTCTCCCTCAAACGATAGTGAAGACAACAATACGGTAAACTTAAAAAGAGAAAATAAAATTTTAAATTCTTCTTCTAGCTCTTCAATGGATAATCATGATACACCCTCATTTCAAATTGCGGTTATAAATACAGAAGATAATTCGGAATATGTTCCTCCTGATGGGGTACAAGGCGAGTACGATAGGATTAATCAAATAAGATCGAAAGAACAATCGCTCGTAATGAAGTTTGATAATTTGCCCCCGCTTCATTCTGGGTCTGCTCAAAAGACACTTTATACCTTAAATGATGATCAAAAAAGAAGTTTTATGACTTATGATTTAATGAAAATGTATGTGTATGGGAATAGTCAATGGATGACCCATCTTAATACAGATATTGAACTATTCCTTCGCTTTGGTCTTGGTGATGATTATTATGAGATAACCCAACCTGTGTACAGTGGCTGGGACGAAGATAAAGGAAGAAACAGTATCGAGCTTGAACTGGATTGGTTAGCTGAGTTAAAACTAAAAGATACTAGTTCAGTAAAAAGGTATAAACAGACAGATGTGTTTATTGATTCCGCTGATGTAAAAAGATATTTGTATACCGATGATGAAGGAATCCAAACAGGTAAGAGAATTTATATCAAAGGCAAACCGGCATTAAATAGAATTCAGTATTTTATAATGGGAGTTAGAAATATATCTGACGAGATTGTTGATGGTGAAGTATGGGTTGATGAATTGAGGCTTAGCGGAGTTAAAAAAGATAGGGGTGTGGCAATGAGGGTCCAATCTTCTTTGAAGCTTGCAGACTTAGGTTCCGCTAACTTTACATATAGTAGGCAAGACGCAGATTTTCATCGATTACAAGAAAGATTATCAAAGGGTACAAGTACAGCTGAAAACTTCAATTTGTCGGGGAGGTTAGATTTACACCGTTTTTTACCGAGGTCTTGGGGGTTTAGTTTGCCCGTAAATGCTTCTATTAGTAGTGCAACAAATACACCAAAATATTTTCCAGGAGAAGATATTTTAGTAGATCAAAATGCTGCCCCTGACACAATAATAGCACAAAGTCAAACTATAAGTTTTAGTGCGTCATTGGGAAAAACTTCAAAGTCGGATAATAAACTGGTAAAGTATACGATTGATAATATTAAAACTAACTTCAGCGCATCTCAATCAAGATCTTCAGATATAACCTATACTCAAAAATGGTCAGAATCGTATTCAGGAAAGGTTAGTTATAATTTACCTTTTGGAAGAGATAATTATGTAAGCCCTCTAAAATGGGCTAAAGAATTTCCGTTGGTTGGTTCTTTAAGTGACTGGCAAATTTATTATACGCCATCCGGATTTAATACAGCTATGAGTTTTACAGAAAAACTATCATGGAATGAGACAAGGTCATCAATAAGGTCTCCGGATAGTTATAATTTTGGTTTAAGTAGGAACATGAATTTGGATTATAAAATCACAAATAATTTAGCAACGAAATATGCTTGGACAGGATCCAGTAAATTAAATGATTACCGAGGTTATGCATGGGTTGCATTAAAAAACCTCGACCCAGGTTTAGTTACAAATGTAACTGAAACGATGAATACGACTTACAGTCCTAAATTCTTACAATGGCTAAAACCAAATTTGAGTTATTCTGCTAGCTATCGCTGGACGGATGATTTATCTCGTGAAGGACAAAATATTAGTTCAAATCTAAGATTTAATTCAAGTTTTACAATCACGCCAGTCCAACTGCTTGAATTTTTTTATAAGCCCCCCAGAAAACAGAGTAGAAATAGTATAAGGTCCAGGGGGAGTAGATCAAGGTCTCGATCAAGAACACCTAAACAGAATGAGAGTTCGAATAAAAAGAAAGAATCAAAAGAAATTAAGTCGCTTACTTTTGTTCACAGTATTGTAAATAAAGTAAACCCAATATCTTTAAGCTATACTGAAACGTTAAATAGATCCTCAAATCAAGTTATTGGCGATGTGCCGGTAGGATATAAGTTTGGTTGGATGCCAGAGCATAATTTAGTTCAGTCTTCTGAAGCAGGTTCAAACCTTGGAAGTTGGGACCATAAAAGGGATGGTTCTGTTCGCTCAGGTGTTAAGCTTTCAAGATTAATTACCGTTAATTTAAATTTTTCTCAAAACTTTTCTAGCGTTATAAGTGGTTCAGGAATTGAACAAAGAACAATGTCAAGAGACTACATTGCTGTTGATGAATTATTTAGTACAGGCATGCCTTTCCCTGGTTGGAGTTTTAGATTAGCTGGTGTAGAAAAATGGCCAATAATTAAATGGGTAGCAAAATCTGCTTCCATTGATCATAGTTATGCGGGGAAAGAAACTCGATCTTGGCAATTCGAGGATATTACACCTGATGATATTAATTTTTTTAAATTAGCTAATTTTGTTGATGACAATAAAGATTATGAAAGATCATCAAGGATTAACATGAATTTTTCTCCTTTGATTGGTTTTAATATGAGTTTGAAGAAAAATATTTCCGTTACGTTTAGACACAATCGAAACTTATCATTGGATGAACTCCCGACCGGGCTTACAATAAGAAAAGACCATAGTTATACGTCTACTGCATCGTATACTCATAGAGGTGGAATGACCATTCCATTGCCTTATTACGGGAATATCAAATTAAATAATAATATAAGTTTTACTTTAAATTTTGATATGAATGACAGCAAAGAGTTTAAATCAGGCGATAAAATAGAGCTTGAGGAAGGCGCATTTTCATCAAATTGGAAAACGGGTTTGAGGATTTCATATCAATTCTCAAATAAGATTTCTGGGGGCCTAAGGTATGAATACAGAGAAAGTGATAGTCGAACAATGGGGCAAAAAGTGGATAGAGATTTTGGTTTTGATATTAACATTGCGATAACAGGTTGATGCGGTTAATAATAATAGTTTTTATAATATCTATGGCCAACCTCGGTTGTGAAACTGTTATGCCTATTTTCAATGAGCAAAAAGCATTTAATCACCTTTTAGCTCAGTGCGAATTTGGTCCTAGAAATCCGGGTTCAGATGGGCACGCAAAGACAAAAAAATACATATTGAATTTTGTCCAGGAACGAGCTGACACCGTTATTGTGCAAGACTTTTCATTTAAAAGCGCTCTTGAAAA
>CALKMQ010000186.1 GCA_938092125.1 uncultured bacterium | reverse complement strand
TAAAAAAAACACCATCTTCTAAATCACCATAAACTTCATCAGTAGAAACATGAACAAATTTAAAATCTTGTTTAAGTTCTCTGATATAGTTTCGGGACACTTCGAGGAGATTATATGTTCCTACAATATTTGATGTAATAAATTCTTCAGGTCCATCAATTGATCTATCTACATGGCTCTCCGCGGCAAAGTGAAAAACAGCTATAAATTTATATTTCTTAAACAAACTATCAATTAAAGCCTTGTCGCAGATATCACCCTCGGAAAAAATATATTCATTTTTATCTATATGATCTAAATTATTTAGGTTACCCGCGTAAGTTAGTTTATCCAATACAACAGGAAATACCTCATTATTGTTTACTAATAACTTTACAAAATTTGATCCGATAAATCCACACCCGCCCGTAACTAAAACATTTTTCATAATGGTAAGTTGCTTTGATTTTTTAAAAAAGGTAAGTTACTGTCTTTATCAGACATAACTGGGGAAACAATCCCCCAATCTATGTTTATATCTGGATCATCCCATTTTATGCCATACTCTTTTTTAGGATTATAATAACTTGTGCATTTATACATAACTAAAGTTTTTTCTTCTAAAACTAGATAACCATGTGCGAAACCCTCCGGTACAAAAAGCATGTGATGATTCTTACTATCTAAATTGAAAGATAAACTTTTACCAAAACTTGGAGAATCCTTTCTTATATCTACAATAACATCTTTAATACGACCAGTGACGACATGTATTAGCTTGCATTGCTCATCAGCAATTTGATAATGTAAACCTCTTAAAACATTTGCATCCTCTGAAAATGCTTCGTTATCTTGAACAAATTCTTTGTTTAAATTTTTAAAAAACACGGAATGTCTAAAGGATTCAAAAAAGTAACCCCTATTATCTTTATGCATGACCGGCTTTATTAAATAAACACCTTCAATAGCTTGTTTTTCAAAAATCAATTTAAATTTTTAACCTTCCAATATTATCATAAACGAATTCTAAAGCTGAAAGATCTTTCATATTTACAATATTTCTTGTATCCAAAACATAATTATTTCGCATAGATTTTTTTATTCTGTTTAAATCTAAGGACCGAAATTCATTCCACTCTGTCATAATCACTAATGCGTCTACTTCATTAATGGCATCATAAACATTATCATAATAATGGATATTATTAAAAATTTTTGCCATATTTTTGTTAGCAATTGGGTCGTAAGCATTTACAAAGCCACCTTGATTTAAAATAAATTTTATTAAATCAATAGATGAAGATTCTCTGACATCATCAGTATTCGCTTTAAAAGCCAATCCCAATATTGCTATTTTCTTACCTCTAATACCGCCTGAAATCAATCTATCGAGTTTTTCTCCAATTCTTTCTTTTTGATTCTTATTTGCCTTTATTGCTGCCTGTAAAGTCTCCATAGTTACATTATGTTCCTGCGATAAAGATAGTAAAGCTTCTAAGTCCTTTGGAAAACAAGACCCCCCAAATCCTGGACCTGGATGTAAAAACTTATCACTAATTCGACCATCTTTTCCCATTGCAATCGCCACATCATGAACATCTGCTTCCACAGTTTCACAAAGATTTGCAATCTCATTAATATAACTAATTTTTAAAGCTAAAAATGAATTCGAAGCATATTTAATCATTTCTGATGTTTCGACAGAAGTATGCTGTATAGGATTCTTATTTATGTATAATGGTCTATAAATATCACACATTATTTGAAGTGCTTTTTCGCCTTTAGTACCAATGATTACTCTATCTGGCCATAAGAAATCTTTAACAGCAGAACCTTCTCTTAAAAACTCAGGGTTAGAAACATAATCAAAATCAATATTTTCTTCATATTTTCTTTGAAGTTGTGTTATAACTTTATTTCCTGTTCCAATCGGGACAGTGCTCTTTGTAACGATTACTTTATAAGAGTTTAAATTTTCTAATATTCTATCAACAACATCAAAAACATATCTTAAATCAGCTGCACCACCTTTACTCTGTGGAGTACCAACCGCGATAATTATCACTTCAGATTTTTTAAGAGACGAAGCAATATCTGAACTAAAAAATAAACGCTCGCTATTAATATTTTTTTTAATAAGTTCTTCTAAACCTGGTTCATAAATTGGCACTTTACCTGAATTAAGATTATTAATCTTACTTTGATTGATGTCTGTGCATATAACTTTATTACCAAATTCAGAGAGACCAACACCTGTTACTAATCCAACATACCCTGTACCAATAATCGCAATATTTTTCATAATTTTTTCTTAAAAATTAAATCAAGCCTATTTTTTTTCTATATAACCATTCTAAAGATAATATTATAAATATGAGAGACATAAATAAATAATTATTTCTTAATAAAAAGCCGGAAATGTATGATTCAGGTTCTTCTACTTGGTTTATGCCATCACTTATTTCGGAGATATTTGACCACTTCTTAAAACTTCCACCTGTCAATGTTGCAAAATTGATAAGCTTTGTATAGTTAAGCACTATTTTGTTCATTTCTATATGGCTCGCTTTAATCATAAAAGTTCCATTACTAACTTCGAAACTTTCAAGACCCCTATTAATTATTACTTTATAACTAATTTCACCCGGTTTTGGAGCCCAGAACTTTGACTTATATTTGTTTTCATTTAAATCAAAAAATAAATTTTTAGAACCAATAAAATTATTTTCTTGATATAATTCAACTAACCCATCATCAATAATCAATTTTTTATTAGATTCTGAAGAAACACCAGTCAAAATTACTTCTTCGCCTTGCTGGTATGAGTTTTTATCTGTCCTGAAAATAAATTCTCCATCATCGCTCTTTTTCATCAACCAATTAATAATTTGTTTTATTGTGCTTTCAAAAACAAAACTAAAATCTGAGCCAGATAGCATATATTTTAGAGATGATATGTCAATTGAGTTCCAAAATGCAAATCTGACGAGTTTTTTTTCACCAATTATTAGTAAAGGACTTTGTACTTCTTCAGTAATATAATTTGCATATACCTTAGTTTTTTTGCCATCAATAATATTGGATATATTATACGCCGGAATTTGAGGAGGGTATGAATACGTTTTTTGTAAAAACTTACTTTCTTCCGCTAGAGAAGAAAGGCTGCTCCATGAATCTAAAAATCGCCAATCCATTTCGACCTTTCCATTAAGATGTAATGGTTTCGCATCAATATCCACAATTTTTAAATATTTACTTAATGATTTAAAATCAGTTTCTGGCCCAGGAATAATAAAAAAACTTGATTTATGAGAAATTAGTTTTTTAGCAAAAACCCTTAAAATTGAACTCCATTGATCTGTA
>CALKMQ010000185.1 GCA_938092125.1 uncultured bacterium | reverse complement strand
GTTACCTTTAGATGGAATAATATTATTTATATTGAGTTCAACAAACTTACTTTCGATAATTTCAAATTCCATTTCAGCTAAATCTGGTACCTGAATTGATGTGGAAAATATTGGAAGATCTGGTGCTCCTTTTTCAAGGAGTGAGACTCCACCAGGCGAAGTAACCTTTAAACCATTTTTCGAATTATCTGTAAAATAACCAGAAAGTTTAAATGTAATTCTAGTTGAGGCTAAACCTTCTGATTTATAGGAAAAAAATGACTCTGCTGGCTTTTCAGAGTAGACTTCGACCCATTGTTTTGCAGAAAGTATGCTTGAAAAAAGTAAAACAAATATAATTAAGAAATTTTTTATCATATCTAATAAATACGTTAATCTACAACTTACTACTCAAACATAACCTTATTCCAAAACTTTATTTTTTTATTATATTTAATAATATCCGATTTTTTATCTCTCTTTTTAAGGCCATTTAGATAAATATTGAGTTTAAAAAGCAACATTTTTACAGCTTCTTTCCTGTTACTATCTGTCATTTTTGTCAATAATAAATATTCTAAAGCCTTAATTCTATAATACTCGATAGATTCAGATGAACTAGAGAGCTGGCCTTCATGCCCACCATACTTTATAATCAGTGGCTCGTCAATAAATAAAACTTTATAATGAGAGCAAATTCTTAGCCATAATTCATAATCCTCACAAATAATAAGATCTTCGTTAAATAAACCAATATCCTTAAATACGTTTTTATTTATCATAACAGAAGAAGGAGAAACCCTACACATGTCAAGACACTGTTTAAAAATATTTCCACCGTACTTTTTATGTTTTTTCTTTTGATTGATTTTTTTGCCGTTTTTTATCCAATCTTCATTTGAATGGCAAAATGAGTACGTAACATTTTTTTCAAGTGCAATTTTCTGCTCACTTAGTTTGTTTTTTTTCCATTCATCATCAGAGTCTAGAAAACAAACCCAATCACCAGAAGAAACTTTAACCCCGATGTTTCTAGCTGCACTGACGCCTTTGTTTTCTTGACAAATTAATTTGAGATTAGGATAGTTTTTTTTTATCATTTCCGATGTTCCATCAGAAGACCCATCATCAACAATAATAATCTCATAAGGTTGCAGAGTTTGCGCTAAAACAGAATCAATAGATCTATTTAAAAAAAGAATTCTATTATGGGTCGGAATTATTACAGATATCTTCATAATTAAGATTGAGCAATAATCATTTATCTATTTTTTTTAAAAGAAGTTCAGTCAACGCCAAATCTTGAAAACCTAAGCCTACAGACTTAAAGAGCGAGTTTTGTTGGACGTACTCTTTGCGGTATTTTTTGTTTTTAGTAATACTGCCAAGCTCTGCAAAAATATTTTCATACTCCCAGCCAGAATTTTTCTCAGCTTGAATTAAATCTCCTGCCTCTTTTTTTGAAGAAACTACTGAATCAACAATTATTTTTGAATTTTTGATAATGTCACTTGAAATTTCTACCATATCTGACTTGAATGAGCCAATTGCATTAATATGAACGCCTACTTTTAAATTATTTAGATTAAATAATTCTTTTTTTGAAGGTGTCGCGGTGCAAATAATATCTGTCCCTTTCAAGTCCTTAAGTATCCCAGGAGCTGCATTAACTTTAAAAATTTCTGATACAAAATTTGAAAAATTTTTTGATGTCTTTAAGTCTCGACTAAAAACAAAGATTTTTTCAATTGGTCGTACACACATCATTGCTTCAACTTGAGTAAAAGCTTGAGCCCCTGTTCCAAAAACTGCAAGAGACTTACTTTTTGGAGCAGCAAAAAACTTCGTAGCTACTCCAGAAGCTGCACCAGTTCTCATTGCTGTGATTTCATCACCATCGAAGCATGCTTTTAAACTACCATCCTTTGAATTAAAGATTAATATTGATGATTGAATCATTTTAGTTCGCTTTTTTGTTGATGGTTGGAAAGCAGAAACAACTTTTATTGTGAAGTACTTTCCCCTTTTTCTGTAACAAGGCATGGATAAAACTGTACCCCCTTCAACTTCCATTGTAGAACGTAGAGGCATTGTAAAAAAACCATCGTAGAAATCTGAAAAACCTTGCTCTATGCAATTAACAACATCATCCATCGAAATGAGTGACCTTATTTCATGATTCTTAACCGATAGCATTAAAAATAAAATTATCCTTATTCGTCTTCAAAAAAACTCTCATAACCACCATTAAGACTATAAACATTCTCAAAACCAAGATTACAAAAATGTTGAGCTACATTTTGACTACTTATTCCTTTATAGCAATAAATAAGAATGCTTTTTTTGTGCTCAGTTTTTTTAACTATATCATCGATATTATGATTGTTTAAATTTATAGCATTTTTAATGTGGGACTGATCAAAAGAGTTTTTATCTCTTATATCAAATAATAAAGGATTTTCATCTTTAATTAGATTTTTTGCTTCTTTTAATTCAATTTTTTTAAAACTATTGTTTTCAGCCATATTATTTATCTTACTATTTTAAAATAATTTTTTTGGATATTCATCTCTTTCTAACAAATTTTTGATTTGAGTTTTTACAAAAGGTTTATCTTCTATATAAGTAACACCAAACCACTTAGAATCAGTTTTCAAAACATTGACAACTTCAATTTTCTTTTTTATCAAAGTATTGACAACGGAAGGAATCAAAAACTCGCTCTTTAAATCTTGGATATTGTCATTTAAAAATTCGCTGAACATACTTTCTAAATGATTAAATATTAATGGTGTAAAACCCCACATATTCATGCTTACCAACTCATTTCCGGAAAGATTAATATCGCGGTCACATACTATTTCATTTCTATTTCTTTTTATATCATGAGTCTCAATTACTGTAATTAATTCATCTCCTTTCTGTTCGCAAATTCCACGTGATACTGAGCCATGGTCTGATAAAGTTTTATCCAGTTGAAAGGCCGCCATTGTAAATTGATTTCCCCCGCCAGAATAATAATCTGCAATAATTTTAAAGGAATCCCTACCATAAAAATCATCTCCGTTAATTGCAGCAAAAGGGCCTGCTATAGCATCTTTAGCAGATAAAATAGCATGTCCCGTACCCCAAGGTTTTGATCTTTTTTCAGGATTGCTATACCCAGAAGGTAAATCTTTCAGATTTTGGTATACAATTTCTACCTCAATCATACTGGCATATTTATCCGAGACTCTCTCTTTAAATTGATCCTTAAAGTCTTCTCTTATTATAAAAACAACTTTTCTAAACCCAGCGCGTATTGCATCAAAAACGGAAAAATCAATAATTGTCTCCCCGTTAGGCCCAACCTCATCGAGTTGCTTAAGCCCTCCGTATCTTGAGCCCATGCCAGCAGCCATAACAAGAAGTGTAATATTTTTCATAAATGTTTTTCCTTACTATTTATCGTTGTACCCAAAGAAGATTGAACGACATAAGCTTGCCCTCCCACATCCTCAATGGCTTTTTTAATTTTCAATGGATTTTCAGGGCAGTAAGCGAACATACACCCGCCACCGCCAGATCCATTTATTTTACCGCCATATGCACCTGCGTCAAGTGCAGATTTTAACATTAAATCAATCTTAGATGTACTTACTTTTAATACTTTACTTAAAATTTTATGGTGCTCAATCATCAGTTGACCTAAGTAATGTTTATCAATACGTTTTTTAGTTAATTCATTTCTACCTTTAATTAAAATATCTCGATTTTTAATAGTGCCTATTAATAGAGCTCTTTCATAATCAGTGATTTTAAATTTTTTCACCTGATTTTCTGAAATTGAACTGAAGTTAATATCTGGATCATAATTTTTAATTTTATTTAAAATAGCGATACGCTGATTTTTACATCTTGATAAAATTCCAACTGTATCTTTTTGATTCATTGAATCACCAATAACAAAAGTACCTAAATCATGAT
>CALKMQ010000184.1 GCA_938092125.1 uncultured bacterium | reverse complement strand
GATGGTTCTTGGTACGTTGAAGGCGCGGGTTTTGCTTCAAATGAAGGTCCCGGAGATGATGGTGAATATGATTATGAGCATATGGATATTATCAGGCAGAAACTCCTTGATTACAATTATAATGATGTTGAACAAGTTTACGACCCCAGCGGGACAGTTGCTGAGGGTGAATTCGCTATTAATGATGGTTTATCCATTATTAATTACACTGGGCATGGCTCCAATGGTTCATGGGGTAATGGTTGCCCGATGAACAATACAGATGTAAATAGCTTAACAAACAATGGTATGTGGCCGTGGATTTGGTCCGTTGCCTGTGTTAATGGTGAGTTTCACATTGGGACCTGTTTTGCTGAGACATGGCTTAGGGCAACAGATGTTTCTGGGAATCCCACGGGAGCAATTGCTACCTTAATGTCTACTGTTAACCAAGCTTGGAATCCTCCAATGAATGGTCAAGACGAGATGGTAGATATTTTTATTGAATCTTATGAAAACAATGTCAAACGTACTTTTGGTGGTTTATCCTACAATGGTTGCATGGAGATGAATGATAATTATGGAATTGAAGGCGAGGTAGAAACCTTATACTGGACAACATTTGGAGATCCTTCTTTTGTTGTAAGGTCGGGCTTTCCTGAAGACATTATTGCGACACATAGTGGAGTAATAATTCTTGGAGGATCTCAACTTAATATCCAAACAAATAGTAATGGTTCAGTTGCTGCTTTAAGTAAAAATGGTGTTTTATTAAGTGTAGCAACAGCAAACGAAGATGGTCTTTGTCAATTAAACCTTGATGCACCATTAAATACACCTGGTACATTAGATTTAGTAGTTACTTCATACAATCATGCTCCGTATGAAACTGAAATAAATGTAATTGCGCCAGAAGGATCCTATATGCTGTTGAATCATTTTTCGCTCTCATCAGAAAATAGTGAAACAGTTGATTTTTCTCAGCCAGGGTTTTTATCTATTTCTTTAGAAAATGTTGGGTCTGAAAGCTCTGGCCCAGTTTATGTTTCAGTAACCCCGCAAACAAATAACGTAAATATTTTAACTGCTCCGATGTACTCCGATTCTGTTTTTGCCGGAGGTCTAGTTGAGGTAGGTCCGTTTGAATTTGATGTTTCAATTAATTCACTCGACCAAGATGAAGTATTGCTTAATTTGGTCTTAGTGGATGGTATCAACTCGTGGCAGTATCCGATATCATTGAGAGTAAACGCTCCAGCATATAATATTGTTTCTTCCGCTATTTTTGATGGTGGTAATAACGCTTTAGACCCGGGAGAAAATGTTACTATGAGAATTGTAGTTGAGAATAGTGGTAGTGCTCCGTTGAACTATCCTACTTTTGAAATCTTTGAGAATGACAATCATATTATAATTGAAGAACTTAATGCAGACAATGCTTACTATTGGGATGTTGGTTCTTCAGTCGTATTAAATGCTGTGGTTTCAATTTCTGAGGATGCTCCTATTGGGCACTCTGCAATTTCGTGGATTGATATAGGAAGTCTAAATACTAATTATGAATCCATGATTGCAATGCCACTAAACATTGGAATGTTAATGGATAATTTTGAAACGGAAGATTTTTCAAACCATGACTGGAACTTTGACGGTCAGAGTGAATGGTTCATTCAAAGTGAACAAGTGTTCGACGGTAATTATGCTGTCAGAAGTGGTTCTATCACGAATAACCAGTTCTCAGAGTTATCCGTTGATTATAATGTGTTAAATCAAGGTTATATTAAGTTTAATGCAAAAGTTTCTAGTGAGCAAGGCAGCTCTGGCACTATTTATGATTATTTAAGTTTTCATATAGATGATGAACAATTAGTCTCTGTTGGTGGTGAGTCTGATTGGTATGAATATTCATATTTAGTCAATCCGGGGCAACACACTTTTAAATGGGTCTATGCGAAAGACAATGCAGGATTATCTGGAGACGATTGTGCCTGGATCGACAATGTTATTTTCCCTCCTGGGTCTGTACCTCCTTTAAACATTGATTTTGGAGATTTAAATCAAGATGAAAACATTAATGTTCTTGATGTTGTTTTGACTGTTTCATCTATTTTAGGATACGGAGTACTGAATGATGATCAGAAATTAGCAGCCGATATTAATATGGATGGCGCAGTAAATATTGTAGATGTTACTCTGATCATTGATATGTTGTTTGCTAATTAATTAGCAGAACCTTTACATATTTAATTAAAATGTTATTTAGCTAAGCTAGCTGCCTGAGTTCTTTCGTCTTTCTAATGAAATTTTTTTCCACAATTCTAGATCATCCCAAAAAAGTAATTTTCTTCATAATCATAATCACTTTTATGATGAGTTATTCTATTCTCAACCTATCATACGATTTTACTATTGAGCAGCTTTTTGCAAAAAACAAACAAGAGACCGAACAGTATTTTGAATTTCAAAAAGAATTTTCAAGAGAAGATAACGTTTTTTTATTAGTACATAAAAATGCATCAGATTTTAATCCTCAGTTTTTAGACTCTCTTGAAAATTTAGTAATTCAAATTAAAGATAGTCCTTACTTTCTAGATGCAATTTCATTAGTAGACATAAAAAGCAATTTTTATGTTGACGAAGAGGGAAAAGAATCCAATCAGATTTCGTCAAGATTGTTAAATATGCTTTCTTCAGACTCTACATATGGTGCAATCTGGCTAAAGTTAAAAGATAGTCACAATACTTTTGATAAACGATCAATCGTTATCAAATTTTTAAAAACAATCACCAAAAAATATGATTGGGATTGGACATTCTCAGGACTACCGATTGTTCGTAATACATATGTTGATTATATGATTCAGGATAATATAAAATTTATTCCCCCGGTTGGACTGATTTTAATAATAGCATTAGCCTTTTTATTTCGGAGATGGGTTTATGTTGTGCTCCCATTAATAACCGTATTAATAACTGCTATTTGGATTCTTGGGATTATGTCAATTAGTGGTAAGGGATTAAATGTGATGACTTATATGGTTCCAACTTTATTATTTATTATTGGAGTTAGTGATTCAATACATTTTCTTTCCAGATTCAACATTTACTTTGATAAAGGAATTGAGTTGAAAAAATCTTTGCGTCTATCAATGGATGATATGGGGATTGCTTTATTTTTAACTAGTTTGACGACAGCAATAGGGTTCTTGGCTCTGTTGTATTCTTCAATTGCAATAGTGCAAGAATTTGGAGTTTTTATTGCAAGTGGTGTTTTCATTGCATACTTATTGACATTGACCTTTATCCCGAGTATGATGATGATTTTAAAGAGCAGTATAAAGAGTGTAGATAAATCAGAAGAAACTAAAAGATTTAAGCTGCTGAAAAAGTTTTCAATGATTGTGAAGAATAGACCAAAACAAGTTGTGATATTTTCTTTAATGCTTACAACTTTATTTTTAGGTGGTGCCCTGAAAGTAAATACGGGCAGTTCTTTATTGTCCGATTTGCATCCTCAAAGTTCACTATATGTAGATTTAAAAAATGTTGAAAATTGGTTTGGTGGTATTTTGCCGATGGAAATTATCATTTCAAAAGATGACTCTATCGAGAAACCCATGCATGATAAAGATATAATGCATCATGTTAAAGATCTTCAAAATAAGCTATCAAATATGTTTCCACAATCAAATTGGATATCTATGCAGAGAGTGTTGGAAGAAGTTCTATATGAAATTAATCCAACATTAGACTTTCCTCCAGATCAAGAGACTCTTGATCAATTATATATGATTACGCAAGATCAGATAGAAACATTAATTAATTTTGAAGAAAATAAGATTAGAATATCAGGTATGTTACCTGATTTGACTTCTGA
>CALKMQ010000183.1 GCA_938092125.1 uncultured bacterium | reverse complement strand
ATTGACAGTTTGCAATACCTTTAAGTCTTTAACTTTTAGCGGAATGGTTGCAGTGAAAGTTGTTCCTTCACCCTCTTTGGACTTGAGGTTTATATCGCCTCCCATCATTTCGGCAAACATTTTTGTTATTGTTAACCCTAGTCCTGTTCCACCAAACTTTCTTGTAGTTTTTTCATCTGCTTGAGTAAATGGTTTAAATACCTTATCAACCTGTTCAGGAGTCATTCCTATGCCAGTATCTGATATATTAAAATCGATAGCATTTTTAATCGATTTAGATTTATCAACAGATATTGTAACCGTACCTTCTTTTGTAAATTTTGCTGAATTGCTCAAAAGATTAAGTAGTATTTGTCTAATTTTAGTTAAGTCAGCATACATTTTATCTTCAACTGCATTGTACTTTATCACAAGTTTATTGTTATTTTTGTCAATGAGAGGCTTAATTGTTGCCTCTACCTCACTAACAATTTTCTTTAAATCGAATTCTTCAATATATAATTCCATTTTACCAGACTCAACCTTAGATAAATCTAAGATATCATTAATTAATCCAAGTAGATGTTTACCAGAACCATTTATCTTATCAAGATCTGGAATGAAATCCTCATTCTCATCTTCTGCATCTTCCATAAGCATTTCACTGTAACCTATAATAGCATTTAAGGGAGTTCTAAGTTCATGACTCATATTTGCCAGAAACGTACTTTTCGCTTCATTCGCAGCTTCCGCTTCTTTTTGCGATTCCTGAAGCTCTGTATTTTTTTCTTCGAGCTTCTCCCTTGCTATTCTATCTTTTTTTGCTGACTCTTCTCGAAGCAAAAAAGATAATTTTCTTTGATTAATGTATTTTTTTGAAGTAAAACCGGTTAAGCCTATTAATAATGTTATGAATCCCCAAAATGGAATTGCAGTTTTAGGATTTAAATACCACGGATTTAAAACAGTAAAACTAGCATTTTTTGGTGCTGAATAATTTAAATCTCTGTCAATAGATTGAATTTCAAATGTATAATTACCCGCTTTTGTTGGAACCCACTCGAAATAGTTCTTTGCAAATGCTTGACTCCATGGTTTACTTTTATCATCTTCTGATAATATACGATATTGAAATTTTTGTTTTTCTTGAACCGTATTATAATTACTAGCATTAAAGTTAAATCTTATTCTATTATTTGTTGGTGATATGATATCAGACCAGTTTTCATCATTTTGATTAAACTCATTAGAAGGAGTCGTAACACTTTCAATGTTTACAAAACCAATATTCGTACTTGGTCGATATTTTGTTAAACCATTAAAAGTAGAAAACCAATATGTATTTCCTGAAATTGAAGTGATAGATGCAATAGTATTACTGATAAGACCATCTCTTTTATCAATAGAACCCCAAGTTTTACCATCAAAAACTGCTACTCCGCCACCATAGGTACCAGCCCATATTTTATCATAATCATCCACATATATATGATTTATTTCTGGAGCAACCAAGCCATCTTTGACATCATATCTAGTAAATCTACTACCATCAAATTTAAAAATACCAGAACCGTCAGAAGCCAACCAGCAATTACCTTCAGAATCTAGCGCCATATGGTGTATTCTAACATCACTGAGCCCTTCTTTTGGACCATACCTTTTAGATTTTCCATTTTTAAATATTGTCAATCCACCACCATATTGACATATGTAAATACTACCATTTGGATGTACTAATATTTCAGGCCAGCTATTGCCTGTGTTTAAATAATAAATACCATGTTTTTCATCGTATACTTTTACATTTACTCCATCAAATGAGCAAAGCCCTTTTGATGTAAAAACCCATATTAAACCATTTTTATCTACAGCTATAGAATTCATATCATCAGCAGGAAAACCATCTTTAATTCCATAAATAAAGAACTCTCTTCCATTGTATGAAGACAAACCTTTAAATGTGCTTATCCAGAGCGTTCCATAATCGTCCATAGCTAGGTCCGATATCCAATTATTACTTAAGCCATCTTCCATTTTATATATTTTTTCTACTTTATCATTTTTTACTTTAATTAAACCTTCTCGAGTACCAACCCAAATATTATTGTCTTTATCTGATATTATTCCACTTTTCTGGCTAGTTGGTACATTATCCGTTCTAGTCAAGTTTATTACTGAAAAAGGATCATATTTCCATACGCCATTTCCATAAGTTGAAAACCAATATACACCATCTCTAGATTTTACCATGTCGGTTGTCCTAGCTAATCTTTGACTCATACCATTACTCATTGGATCGATGCTAACTATTCTTCCTTCTCTAATTAAATTTACACCCCAGTTAGTTGCTACATAGATATCACCATTAGTGTCAAAAAGAAATCCGTTTATGTTTGGATGGTTTAATCCATCATTTCTGTAATAGTTTTTAAAAGAGGTACCATTATAGATAGATATCCCATTATCAGTAGCAATCCAAATATCCCCATTGGGTGACTTTTCAATTTTATTAATAGTATTTGAGGCTAGGCCATCTCTAGTATTATAGTTCTTGAATTTTTTACCATTGTAATGAACCAATCCTCCTGTAGTAGCTATCCAATAATTATTACCTTCTACAAATACATCTTTAACCAAGCCATTTCCCATTTGGTTTTTATAAGTAAAATGTTTTTTATCATTAGAGTTATATTTATAAAGACCACCTGTTCCACCAAAAACAATATTACCAAAGTTATCTTCAGTTATCGTATTTACTGTTGGGTCATAAAGTTCAAAATCATCAGTCACGTTTTTAATAGTTTTATCAGAATTAAAATATGTTAGTCCTCCCGCTTTTCCGTCAAAAGCACCAGATGTAGACCAAATTACACCTTTTGAATCTTTAAAAATATTTGTTATAGGTTCTTGTGGTAAACCATCATCTTGTGTAAACGTAGACATTGTCTGCCCATTAAAAATGGATGCTCCAGTCCAGCAAGCGAACCACAATGAGTTGTCATCATCTACCATAATATCGTTCACCCAGTCACTTCTTAAACCATCTAAATAATTAATATTTTCCCATACTCCCCTATTTGAAGTTTGGACTTTCATTCTTAAATCCTCGTAACTGACGCCAGTATCTTTTATTACATATTTTTTTTTGTTACCATCTTCATCTACTTTAAAAATAATTTTATCAGCTAGAATAATTGCTATGTTATAATCACCAATAATTAAGTTTCTAAAATTAAACTCGCCGTCTTGATTTGTGTGTCTTATAAATGAAAGTTCTTCATTGTAAGAACCATTCTCGTTCATATAAAACAATTTTACTGCAGCTTTATATTGTATTTTTTTTCCATCTGAAGAAAAAACTTTTCCTGAAATCTTTTGCCTTTGTTTAAGTACTAAATTGATATTTATCCTATCTCCAGATCTAAGTTCATTTAGTACATGTACACCAACCCTATCTTGCCTCCCATTTGAAAAAATAGTGAAATTGTCATTTTTATTGAGCTGCTTATTTATGAGAAACTCAAATTTTCCACTTTCGGAAGAATTAATATTCTTATTAAACTCTTTGTTGTTCGTAATAAATACATTCGCAAAAGGTATCGGAACATTTTGATCATCAACTATTATTCCTTTTATTTCAATACGAGATTTTGGATAAAGGTTCAAATAAAACCCTGCTTTCTTTTTATTTTTTACCTTTACTACAATTGTACTAAACCCTTTTTTTACATCCAACCTTGTTAATTCATATTCGTTCTTCGACAACTCAATTTTTGAACCCTCATAAAAAACTGAAATTGATGATAGAATTTCTCCAAAATCTATTACTACAGTTTGCTTTTTGTCACTAAAAATCCTTGCTATTCCAATAACTATATCATCCTCATTTAAGCCTGAATATAATTGATGAATGAAATGAACACCATTTGCAGCGCTTGAACTGACATTTAGTAAATCAAATTTTTTATCTTTTATTTGAAGTTCTTTTACACTTAACAATTCACTAGAAAAAACTTTTTCAATAGCTTTTTCTGCAATAACATCATCCTTAAAAGGACCTAAAAATGATAAATATTTTAACCAAGGGTCCTGATCGATTTTGTTTTGTTTAAAAACCTCACCATTTAGCGATGAAATAACTAAACTAAATAACAATATATAATTTTTATATTTACTCATCAAAAGTTCCTTTAGTGAATTAAATAAAAGATAATTACTTTTTTACAACAAAGTTTACCAATCTATTTGGCACATAAATTTCTTTAATAACACTTAAATTATTTAAGTATTTTTTAAAACCATCATTTTGTAGAATGCTCTTTACAATACTTTTTTGACTTAAATTACTATCAAGCTCTATTGCACCTCTAGTTTTTCCATTAATCTGCACAGCTATCGTCATCTTATCAGGTACCAACATTTTATCATTAAATTCTGGCCATAACTGGTTTGTAATAGGTCCATCTACGTTGAAACTTAGTTGTTCAAAAATTTCTTCGGTTATATGAGGAGCAAATGGATTTAAAATTATAAGAAAGTTCCTAATTACACCCTCATCATAACTTTTAAGCGTTAAAATATGATTAATGAAAATCATCATTTGCGATACAGCGGTGTTAAAGCTCAATTTTTCTAAATCTTCTGTGACTTTCTTTATAGTTTGATGGAGAATTCTTATCGTTTTATCGGAAGATTCATTTCGATTATTTATCTTTTCTTTATTTTCAATACAAACTTTCCAAACTTTTTGTATAAATCTGTATGAACCTTGTAAACCTTTAGTATTCCATGGTTTTGACTTATCTAATGGCCCCATAAACATCTCATAAACTCTAAAGCTATCTGCTCCAAACTTTTCAACAACATCATCAGGATTTACAACATTTCCTCTAGACTTACTCATTTTCTGACCATCTTCTCCGCCAATCATACCCTGATTATAAAGCTTTTTGAACGGCTCTCTGGTAGATACTAAACCGAGGTCATGAAGCACGTGGTGCCAGAATCTTGAATATAGAAGATGTAAAACTGCATGCTCTACTCCTCCGACATAGAGATCAACAGGCATCCAGTATTTCTCATCATCCTTATTCCATGCATCGCTATTGTCATTCGGACTAATATAGCGTAAATAGTACCAGCACGATCCCGCCCACTGAGGCATTGTGTTTGTCTCTCTTCTTCCATCATCCGTATTAACCCAATCAGATATACCAGCTAAAGGAGACTCTCCTGTACCAGTAGGCTCATATTTTTCTACCTGTGGAAGTGTTAAAGGTAAATCTGAACTATCAAGAGGTACAACACTACCATCTTTTCGATGAATTATTGGAATTGGTTCACCCCAGTATCTCTGTCTAGAAAAAAGCCAGTCTCTAAGCTTATATTGGGTTTTTCTTTTACCTAATTGCTTTTTTTCAAGCCAAATAATTACCTGCTCAATCGCTGATTCGATACTAGATCCATTTAAATCAAGATCTTCATTGTTTGACGAATTAACCATAACTCCATGATCAGTGTCTTTATGAACTTCTTTTTCAATGTCTCCACCTAAAACAACTTCTTTAATAGGTAGTTTAAATTTCTTTGCAAATTCATAGTCTCGTTCATCGTGCGCTGGTACGGCCATGATTGATCCGGTACCATAGCTCATGAGTACATAATCAGCAATCCAGATTGGAATCTTTTCATCATTTACAGGGTTTATAGCATAAGTTCCTAAAAAAACACCAGATTTATCTTTATTGACCTCTCCTCTATCAAAATCCGATTTCATTGAAGCGAGCTTCTTATAATTTTTTACTTCTACTACTTGATCATTAGATACGAGTTTATCTACTAATGGATGCTCTGGAGAAAGGACCATATAAGTAGCACCAAAAAGCGTATCTGGTCTTGTTGTATATACAGTAATAATATGATTTAAAGATTTTACCTTAAAGTCAACTTCACAACCATTTGATTTTCCAATCCAATTACGTTGTAACTCTTTTACGCTTTCTGGCCAATCTAAATCTTCTAGTCCATCCAATAAAGATTCTGCATAATCAGTAATTCTAAACATCCATTGTCTCATAGGCAAACGTTCAACTGGATGTCCTCCTATATCCGATTTCCCATCAACGACTTCTTCATTTGATAAAACTGCTTTTAATTCAGGGCACCAATTAACTGGTACTTCAGCTTCATACGCGAGTCCTTTTTTGTAAAGTTGCAAGAAGATCCATTGTGTCCACTTATAATAGTTTGCATCAGTTGTATTTACCTCTCTATCCCAATCATAAGAAAAGCCAAGCATTTTCAACTGTTTCCTATAACGATTTATATTTTTTTCAGTAGTTATGCTAGGGTGGGTGCCAGTTTTTAGCGCATATTGCTCAGCAGGAAGACCAAAGGCATCCCAACCAATAGGATGTAATACATTAAAATTATTTAGTCTTTTAAAACGAGAATATATGTCTGTGGCAGTATAACCAAGAGGATGTCCCACATGTAGACCCGAACCAGAGGGATAAGGAAACATGTCAAGAATATAACATTTTTCTTTTTCTTTCGAATCTTCAGTTCTAAAAGTATTGTTATCCTCCCAAAACTTTTGCCACTTTTTTTCGATTTTTAGGTGATTATAGTCCATAGTGTAAATAAAAGGCGCAAGTGTAATTGCGCCTGGTATTAAGAATTAATTAAAAGAGATCTAGAAAGATAAACTGAAACCAATAGAAGCGGACAGATCTGTATCTTTATAGAAAGTCTGTTTAGATACAAAATCTCCGTAGTCAGAGTCAAATTCACTTTCCCATTCTTCCACAGGTTTGAGGACTTTATTGTCTCCATCATATTTACTATTGTAACTATGTTGTAATGTAATATCTACTGATAAAGCTTCATAAAATGTCGCAATAGATAGAACTAATGTATTCTCTAAAAGATAATCATTAAAGTCTTCAACTCGCGGCTTATAAAAAGCTCGGTAGTCCATAAAAAGAGCTCCTTCAGATAAAACTAATTTAATTTTTGGACGAAACGAATGTCTGGAAAAAGTTTCTACTGAATCATATTCTTCTTCTTCAAACATAAAAGCATAGCTAAGAGAAAATATTTTACCTAGCCTAACTTTAGCACCAAGTGCTACGTTTGTTCTATTGATTAAACCTAGCGAACGATCAAAACTGTAGTCAAAAAACAAAAAAGGAGAGTATTTTTGATTTGCCCAGAGATCTAACTGTGTGTGAACATTACCATCTAACGCATATGGCTCCTCATCGAGAGTAGCATAATTACCAGCTAGAGAGAAAGAAAATTCTGTATCAGTAAGAGAGGCGAGATCCCCAAGTAAGGAAAAACCATATTCAGCACCAGAAACTAAATTATTTGTATTCCCACTGGTCTGATCGAAAGCGATATACAAGTCATGCGAAGACTCAGAGCTGTTTTCTTCAACATCATCCTGTGCATAAGCCGAGTTAAGCATGGGTATAACTAAAAATAAA
>CALKMQ010000182.1 GCA_938092125.1 uncultured bacterium | reverse complement strand
TTTTCGGAGATTCAGTTTCCATGGCAAAAGAATACAAGCAAGCTGGGGGTATAATGGCTTTTAATTTATCCGCAGCTTCATCAATCTTACCTAAGACGAGCATCGGTGTTACATTTCAACTTCTTTTTGGTTCTTCTAGGCAGAGTAATAATTTAAATATTGATGAAATTCCTTATACATTATCTTCTAGATTGAATTTTTCAGGTATTAATGCTTTTTTATTCGCAGAACATAAAATTAATGAAATAAATCTATATTTTAAATCCAAGTTTTCTATTAGACCACTAGAAGCTTTAAGTACAGAGCTTTATCCATATTTTGATGAAAATAAAAATGGATATCATGATCTTGTTTATGATTATCTGAACCCAGGGTATGATTTCCCTGAGCCCAACGATGTTCCAAGTCCATCAACAAAGAGGCTAAATGATATTCATAAGCCATCTTCTATTGGGGTCGGAATATCAAGAATGTTTTTAGATAGGCTGCAGTTATCCTTAGAGATTGAAAGGAATAAAGATAATTCTTCTTTTGAAAATGAAATGCCTAATAGTTTTAATAATAGAATAGTTAACAGCGACCATTTTTCTTTGGGTCTAGCCTGGTTCCCGAATGAAAAATCATTTCAAATGTTCGATAATTTTACTTTTCGCTCTGGTCTTTCTGTTAATTCTTACACTCTTGATGAGTATGATAATGTTTCCCTAATAAGGTTGGACGGCCAGAACAATATTTCAGAGGTTGGTTTCTCATTAGGTTTTGGATATAAATTTAAAACAGTGGGGAATCAGATTGATTTTACTTATCATTCTAGTTTAAAAGATCATTCTAATATTTATATTGGTGAAGAATTTTTTAGAGGATTTCAAATCGGAATAAGTATTGCTGATATATGGTTTATAAAAAGGAGACAAAGATAGTATGCAGTTATTGATGAATCGAATTTTATTTATAGGGTTATTTTTATTTGTTTTTTCAATGTGTGTTCCTCCAAAAGATGGTTCAGATATGGATTTTGCAAAAGAAAAAGCTAGATTAGATTCTTTAAGAGATGTCAGGTGCCCTCGATTAATGAGTAGCGCTGCCGAATATTATCGTAATCGTGATTGGAAGCAAACAATTAGAATTTATAGTGAAATTACAGACTTAAGCTGTGATGAATGGAATGCAGTTTATGCTCCGCCTGAAGAAATATATCAGTATTATTCATTTGCTTACACACAAATTGGCCGATTTGATAGTGCAGAATATGTACTAGTAGATGGTCTACAAAAAATCCCTCAAAATGTTCAATTAAGAAAACAATTAGCATATGCATACAAAAGGCAAGGCAAAGTAGATAAAGAAATTATTGAATATGAACGTTTGGTAGATATTGCACCTAATGATATTAGTATTCTTAATGACCTCGCAAAAATTTATAAAGATCAGGGTAATTATGATGATCAAATAATAGTACTCAGAAAGATACTTAAAGTTGATGATACAAATGATGTTGCTCAAAGTGAGCTTGCCATTGCCTATGAAAATAGTGGGAAAAATCCATTAGAAGTATATGAAAAACGTTATTCGGACAACCTTGATAATATAAGTTATGGTCTTGATTATTCTGATAGACTCGTAAAGGCTGATAGAGCAGGCGAAGCTATGGACATTCTTAAAAGAATTATCTCAAAAGAACCAACTAGTAAACTAGCGTATCAGAAATTAGGAAAAGTGTCTTGGGAGGCCGATGATCTAGAGGAGGCAGCGTCTGCTTATGAATCATTATTTAAAATTGACCCTAGAGATGGTCGAGTTGCTATAACTATTTCAGATATTTACATTGATATTGAAGATTATGGAAAAGCTCTTCGCTGGGCTGATAAAGCTATAAATCTAATTGATAACAGTGGAAATGGGTTTGGTCAAAAAGGTAAAGTCCTTTACAAGGCTTGGGAATCACTTAAAAACAACCCTTTAACCGTCGACGATAGAATTGTAGCAAAGCTTGCACATGATAATTTTATCAAAGCTAATGAAATGAACTACAGAGGCTTTAATAGATTAAAGTACCTAAAAGACAATGCAAAAGATTTGTTATATGGCAAAGCTCAATGGTTTATGGCTGAAGATAAAGTAAAAAGATCAGGCGTAATACGGACCACTACCGCAAGCTACGATTGGGTAACAGATAATCTTTCTCCAGAAAAAAATTGGAAAAAATAAATGTCTTATATTAAACATAGTGATCCAGAATTGTATGACATTATACAAAGAGAAGAAGAAAGAGAACATAGTACACTTGAACTGATAGCTTCTGAAAATTTTACGAGCCCTGCAATTTTAGAAGCAGCTGGAGGTATAATGACCAATAAGTATGCCGAAGGTTATCCCGGTAAAAGGTATTACGGTGGTTGTGTTCATGTAGATGAAGCTGAAAACTTAGCCGTGGATAGGCTCAAAAGACTTTTTAAAGTTGAATATGGTAATGTTCAACCTCATTCGGGTTCTCAAGCAAATATGGCTGTTTTTATGACTTTCCTTTCTGTTGGTGATACCGTCATGGGGCTCGATTTAGCACATGGGGGGCACCTCACTCATGGAAGCCCAGTAAACTTTTCAGGTCAGCTTTATAATTTTGTGAATTATCAGGTTGATAAAAATACTGGACGTGTAGATTTTGATAATGTAAGAGCGTTAGCTCGACAACATAAGCCTAAGATGATCATTTGTGGCGGCAGTGCCTATCCACGGTTTGTCGAATTTGAAACTTTTCATGAAATTGCAGCAGAGATTGGCGCTTTTTTAATGGCAGATATTGCACATCCGAGTGGTTTAATAGCTGCAGGTGTTCATCCTTCTCCAGTTCCATATTGCGATGTAATTACAAGTACTACTCATAAGACTTTAAGAGGTCCTAGGGGTGGAATTATTATGATGGGAAAAGATAAAGAGAACACGTGGGGGAAAATTGCTCCAAAATCTGGTAGAACAAAAATGATATCAGAATTACTTGATTCTGCAGTAATGCCGGGTATGCAAGGTGGCCCATTGATGCATATAATTTCTGCAAAAGCTGTTGCTTTTGGAGAAGCGATTAAAGATGATTTCAAGGTTTATGCAAATAAAATTGTAGAAAATGCTAAAGTAATGGCTCAAGAATTTATCGAAATGGATTACAATATTGTTTCTGGGGGTACTGATACACATATAGTACTAATTGATTTAACAAATAAAAATATATCAGGTAAAGCTGCAGAAAAAGCGTTAGAAAAAGCAGGTATTACTGTTAATAAAAATATGGTACCATTTGATCAACGAAGTCCTTTTATTACAAGTGGTATAAGGGTCGGTACGCCCGCAATTACTACAAGAAATATGGGTACTCAGGAAATGAAAAAAGTAGCGCAGTTGATTGATATGGTGATAAAAAATCCCGAGAATGATGACAACCTAAAAAAAGTAAATTTTAACGTTAAGGATCTTTGTGAATCATATCCGATTTACAAAGAATTTTCGCATTAAAGGATTATTTCACTTATTATTTCTCTTATTTTTTAGTTCTTGCAGCCCTACGGTCTATGTCTTGGACAAAACTCCTAAAGTTGCTGGGCATCTATACAAAAAAACTGCTCTAAATAAAGTTCAAAAAAAAATAAAAAAAGATCCAAGTAATATTGATTACAAGATTGAGGGAGTTGAGACTTTAACTACCTATGCATTTGGATTTTTAATTGAATTATCTGATCGTTTAATGTTAAAAAATTATTCAAAAGCAAAAGCTTTTGAATTAAAAGCTCATCAATACTTTGAGAATGCTGTCTCTCACGGCGATTCTTCAATTAGTTATCTTTTTAATAATTATTACAAGTGGTTGTGTGACGACACAAACTCTAGTACTGATAACATACCGATCGTTGATATGGAAAATAGTGACTTGGAATTATTATACTGGACTGCTGCTGCCTATGGAGGTGCAATAAGCTCTAGCAGCGGAAATCCTGAATGGATTATAAAATTGCCTAGAGTTGGTAAGTTATTATATTCCATAGTCGCTTTAGATTCCAATTGGAATAATGGCGCTGCGTTGGTTGCCTTGATAACATATACAATGAACAACCCATCGATGACTTCAGAAGAAGCAGACTCTGTTTCAAAACACTTATTTGAATCTGCAGTAAAAGCATCGAATGGAAGAGATATGGGGCCTTATGTTACCTATGCGGAATCAGTTTCAAAAACCAGGCAAAATAGGGATGAATTTGTCTACTTATTAAATGAAGCATTAAAAATAAATATAAACTCTGCTAAAGAATTTCAACTTACAAATACAATAAGTAAAAATAGAGCTGAGTGGCTCCTAGATAATATTGATGAATTTTTTTATTAAAAAAAGGTAATATGGTATGAATAAAATTATAATATATATATCAGTTTTGTTAATGTTGACAGAGTTCACTTTTGCTAGAAGGACAATTATCAAAATGGCAACATTAGCGCCTGAAGGTACTCCTTGGTATTCACTGATTGCAAAAATGGGGGAGCGTTGGACCGAAGAAACAAATGGTAATGTAAGGTTAAGAATTTATCCAGGAGGCATTGTAGGCGATGAACGCGATATGATAAGAAAAATGAAAATTGGTCAAATTCATGGTGCGGCTATTTCTGCTGAAGGCTTAACAGAAATAAATCCACAATATACATATTGCTTCATTCCATTGCTTTTTCAAGAGTATGGAGATATAGACTATATACGAAACCAAATCAAAGGTGATCTAATAAGTGGTGCGGAAAAAAATGGGGTCAAAATTTTAACTATGGTAGATGTTGGGTGGGTGTATTGGTTTACCACAAACCCTGTCTTCACACCTGAAGATTTAAAATCTCAAAAAATTTGGACTTGGGCAGGTGATTACAAAACTGCAAAATTATATGATGAGGCTGGTTTTAACGCAGTGCCGCTTGCTGTTCCAGATGTGCATTCTAGTTTACAAACAGGACTTGTAAACGCTATGCCATTTCCACCTTTATATGTTGCAGCAAATCAATATTTTGGTGTTACGCAAAATATGTTAAATATGAAATGGGGTATTTTAACAGCAGCTCTTGTGATAGATTTAAAA
>CALKMQ010000181.1 GCA_938092125.1 uncultured bacterium | reverse complement strand
AATATATTGCAAATATCTGAAAATTATAAGCATATTTGCATGTATAACAATTTTCAACAAAATAATAGGCTTAAAAAAGAGTTAACTACTCATATGAAAATAAATAAAACACTAATAAACACTTTTTTGTCACTATGTTTGCTAGTGTTTTTTTCTGCTTGCTCTACAAAGAAGAAAACATGGTTTTCTCGCCAGTATCACAATACTACAGCTAAGTATAATGGTTATTTTAATGGTAATGAAAGTATTAAATATGGTGTCAAAAAAATTAATGACTCTTTTGAAGATGACTACTCAGAAGTGCTACCAGTATTTAGAATAGGTGATTTAAAAAAATCAAAATCAACATTGCCCTACATGGACAAGGCAATTCAAAAAGGCTCAATAGTTATACAGAAGCACTCTATAAAAATAAGAGGAAAAGAGTATTGTAGGTGGATTGATGACAACTATTTAATGGTTGGAAAAGCATATTTCTATAAGGGTGATTTTGACGAGGCTGCCAAAACATTTAGTTTTATAATTGAAGAGTATAAAAAAAACCCAATTATTTATGAAGCATCATTATGGCTTTCAAGATGTTTTATTGAAAAAAAAGATTTTGTTTCTGCAGAATCAATACTTATTGATTTATCAAATAACCGAAAGTTTCCTGAAAAGCTCGAAAAAGATTTTGAGATAATTAATGCAGACTTTTATTTACGTCAAAAAAATTATTCACTAGCAAAAGAATCTCTACTTAATTGTATTAATAATTATAAATTAAAAAAAGACAAGGCAAGGCTGAACTATATACTTGCCCAGATTTTTCAAATTGAAGAGAATTTTAGGCAGGCATCTAAATACTACAATCAAGTTTTGAAAAGTAATTCTGATTACTCCATGGTGTTCAACACTAAAATGAATCTCGCTCTTTGTGCAGATAAAAGTTCTAAAAACTCAGAAAAAATGAGAAAAGATCTTGTTAAAATGACAAAAGATGATAAAAACATAGAGTACTTGGATCAGATTTATTACACTATTGCAAAGATGGATATCTCTGCTGAAGATACTTTGTTAGCTAAAGAAAATTATTTAAAATCTACACTTTATAGCGTCTCAAATGACCCCCAAAAAGCTCTTTCTTTTTTAGCTTTAGCTGAAATAGAATACTTAAGATCAGATTTTATTTCCTCAGAGTTTTTCTTTGATAGTACAATTTATTTTATGCCAGAAGATTACAGGCTTTACAAACAAACTTCTGAAAAGTATTTAATTTTAAAAGAATTAGTTAATAATTTAAATACAATTAACTTACAAGACAGCTTAATTAAATTAGCATTAATGCCTCGAGCGGAAGTAAATGCCATTATAAAATCCATTATTGACAAGGAGCTTGAAAAAGAACGTCTTGAAAAGGAACAAGAAATGCTAAAACAACAAAATTTATTTGAGAGTAACCGAAATTCAAACAGAAACGAACAATTTGGAAATAATACCTCTGGTGGAAAGTGGTATTTTTATAATCCTGCAACATTAAGTTTTGGTTTATCTGAATTTAGAAAGAAGTGGGGAAAAAGAAAGTTAGAGGATGATTGGAGAAGAAAAAACAGAAAATCAATCTCAATTTCAACAGAAGACTCTTCTACAGTTAATATGGAGACAACAAATTTTAAAGACCCTCAGTTTTATCTTCAGCAGATCCCCTCAAAAGCTAAAGATTTTGCTTCAGCGCGAGAAAAGATAGCAAACTCATGCTATCAAGCTGCAATAATCTATAAGCATGACCTTCAAAAGATCCAAAAGAGTAATGAAATGTTTGAAAAAATCCTAACTATAGTTGATGTTGATTCAGGATTTTTGCCAATGACACACTATAACCTATACTTAAATTATTTGGAGCAAGAAAAAGAAGCGAAGGCTAGCTCTAAAAAGGAGCATATACTAAACAACTACCCTAATAGCGTGTATGCTAATATAATTTTAGATCCCGACTACCGGTTAAGTGTTAAAAGTACAAACGAAATACAAGACCTTAATTATGAAAAAGATTATGAATCCTACATAGACGGTAATTTTATAGATGTTTTAAATATTACCGACTTACTTAAAACGAGTGATCTTGTGGAAAAATATCTTTTTTTAAAAGCTATCAGCTACTTAAAAAGAGGAGATAGTATTGTTGCTGTTAACGTGCTTGATCAGTTGAAAAGAGCAGATGATAAAGCTCTTAGCAAATATGCAACCAGCCTTTTGGCAATACTTGATGATCAGACAGGTTTAATTGAAGCAAATAGAGTTGCAATTGAAAAGACCCCTTATATTTTAAATAGCAAAGAGAGTCATATGTTAATGTTAATACTACCAAAGGAAGGGGTAGATGTCAGTTTTTTAAAAACCTTATTATCAGACTATAATTCAGAAAATCATTCTACTGAGATATTTGAGATTAGTGCAATGATGATGGGCTTAGATTTCCACTTGTTAACTGTTAAGCTTTTTTCTGATGCTGTAGAAGTTATGTCTTATTATGAAGGGGTAAAGCAAGACAGTAAAATTATTAATGAAATTCGTGTGAATAAATATTTTTTACTACCAATATCACTAGAAAATTTTCAAGAGTTTTATGTAAATAAAGACCTTAAGGGTTATTCTGAATTCTTTGAGTTGAAATATTTGGATAAAAACTAGAATAAAACATTATTATTTATAAATTTACACTTCAAAATCAAAATTATGTTTACAAATAATAACGACCCGGCAAAAAAAAATATTCCATCTTCTGCCGCTATAAATATGATTGGTGATGGAACAACAATCACGGGCGATATAAAATCAAAAGGTGATATTCGAGTTGATGGTTCATTAAAAGGCTCAATTGAAACAGAAGGAAAGGTTGTGGTTGGTCAAGGTGGTGTTGTTGAGGGTGATGTTATTTGTAAGGATGCGGATGTTGCTGGAGTTTTAAAAGCAAAAATCACTGTTTCTCAGCTATTATCACTAAAATCCTCTGCAAAACTAAATGGAGATATCGTAACCAATAAGCTATCAATAGAGCCAGGAGCAACATTTACAGGGTCTTGTAGTATGGGAGCCGTAATTAAGGACATCAAAGATCTTGGGCAATCTGAAAAAAGGGAAAAAACAGCATAAGGATTTTTATTTTTTATCAGCGGTTTCTATTCAAATGGTTGTTATAATTCTTTTGGGTTATTATATCGGCTTTTTGTTGGATGGTTTTTTCGGATATGAATTTCTAATAACTATATTTTTTTCTTGTCTTTCAATTATCTTTTCTATTTATTTTTTTTACAAAAAAATTACCTAAAAAAAAGTTGTAATTTTTTTAAAAAACAGACAT
>CALKMQ010000180.1 GCA_938092125.1 uncultured bacterium | reverse complement strand
AAGTTCATTTGTCCCATCCCATACCACATTATAATATCCTGATTTTAATTCACTGTTAATAATCTTATAGACAGTCTTACCATTAATATCATAAATGAATAACTTTACGAAAGATTGTTCAGGTACCGTGAATTGAATATTCGTTTTTGGGTTAAAAGGGTTTGGATAGTTTTTCATTAATGAAAACTCATTAGGAATTTTGATTTGGTTTATAACACTATCTCTAGAATCAATAATATTAAAATTATCATCAAAAAATGTATAACTAATATGTACATCTAAATCTTCATAAGAACTTCTTTTAAAATCAAAACCCAATGGTGTAGTCAATTTATTAGAAGTAGCAAATTCGATAACGCCAAGACCTTCAAAATCATCAATGCTCTTTAGCATAGTACCATTATTACTAATTTGAAGATTATCCTTTGCAGTAACGCTATTTATATTTTGACCATAATCAAAAATTATTTGGCCATACTTTGCTCCTCTTATCGGTAAAATACTAATTGTTTCGTCACTAATCTGGAGCAATGAGAACTCATCAAAAACTAAATTTTCATCGCTTATTTCGACTGGCCCATATTTTTGTAATGACCATAACCACATTTGAGTAAAAGCCATGCCATCATCAATTCCAAAAAGGCTATCTTGAGTTATTTTAATATTTGGTGGACTACCAATATAAGGTCCAAGGTTTTTAGAATAATCATTTGAATTCCAACTTGATATAAAAAGTGCCAAATCTTCTAAACTAACCCTGTCATCAGGAGGATTGCTAAAATCACCAGCCGCTTTTGTAAAAAAACGTCTACTTAATAAACTATCTCTAACATTCCCTGATGTATCTTTAATATAAAGAACCTCAAGGTCAAGAGTATCGTAAGACATTATTGTAGAATCTAGAATTAAAAATAGAGTGTCTGGATTAAGCCTAAATGCGTGATCAAATCCTAGAGTATCACGTTTTGAAGTGAATTTATATAAAAAAGATTCGACATCAATTGGCTCTGAAAAATATATTGAAATGACTGAATCAATTATCAAGTCAACAAAACCTTCATGTTCAATATTAGTAGAATCAATTGTAGGAAATCGCAAGTCAAATGTAAAAAGAGTATCACTAGTGCTATCTACACTCATTGAATTTAGACCTAAGTCATAAATTGCTGAATTATCGGCTGGTCGAATAAGAAATTGCTCCTTACCCGATGGAACTTCATCAAACTTTATTTGTAACTTGACAGAATCTTTACCTTCTTCAGGGTGGTCAAAAATCTCAATTTCTTCAATATTTGCACTTGAAACAAAACCATTATTTTTAAATACCTCAACACTAAAATCATTAACAGTTATAAAATTAAAACCTGAGATATCTGTAAATACATTATCATCAATGGAAAAGTGTACTGCACAAATTTTTCGGGATGCTTCAGATGGATTATTTTGTAAAGTCACATACAAATTAGAATCAATTCTAGCTGAACCAGAAATAAAATCAGGAGCAATATTATCTGATGTTGTGAATGTTATAGTATCTCCTGCTAAAATTTGATTACCTGAAAAATCCTCAAAGTTATCTTCAATTATAACAGACATTATGTGCTCACTTCCAAAAGGTTGTGTCATTATAACCCAAATACTATCAGGAGATGGGTCATTCACTATTGTGTAGTATGTTACATAATCAATAGCACTGTCTGGGGGAATAATTATGGTAGAGTCAGGAGTTGAAACCACTATTTCTTCATATCTGAATACGTCAAATAATTTAAAACTTTCTAAAGCAGAATCATCGGTTAGAGGCTGACCATTTAACAATCTAATAGGTTCGTTAAAACAAAAAATTAATGTGTCATTATAAGATATATTATTACTCTCATTCGTTATATTAGAACTAAAAAAGGGTCTTAATTGATCGTTTAGAATAAATGGGCCAGCAAATTCTGACGAATCCATATTTACACCGTTTTCATTATAAATCGCATTTGAAGATTCAGGAAATATTCTAATTATTTCACCACCAGTTGGAATAAAATCAAGACTAACATCAAGTTTTATTGTATCTGCTCCTTCATTATCTAGCAAATTATTATTTTCATCGACAACATAAAGTGGAAACACCTCACTTATGATATCATCATTTGATGTGAGCAATACTTTAAAATCTTGGATAACCAAGCCAGAATTAGATAACTCATTTGAAAAAACAGGCCCATTTTCGAAAATCAATCTAAAGAACCCATTATCTGGACTAAGGCTACTATTTTGACCGAAAATAGGTGATGGTAGTAAATAAAATTGTTCTGTTACCTCAGTAGCACTCATAATATTACCACCGGCATCATAAATTTCATTTGGAGTTGGTCTTACTAAAATGCTTTCAGTCCCATTTGCAGAACCAACAACTTTTAAATTCAATCGAAATATTGTTTCACCGATTGATGGATTACCTCCTGATGTATCAGCTAGTGATTCGAGATAAATAGATTGTGCACCATTTAAATCGCCATAATCAACTTCAAGATTAAAGTCTTGGACAGTAAGAGCTTCCGTCGCCTCAGAATTACTGAAAACATTCTCGCTCATTTCAATCAACACATAATCATTGCCCCTGCCAAAAGAGTCTTCAATAAAACTAGGTGGAGAAACATCCGCGACCTCATACTCAAAATTATAAGCCGCAGTGAAATTTGTGTCATTATCACATAAAGTTGAGCTTTTAATAGAAAGTGTTAATGTTTCTAATTCAGTAAAGAGAGCATCTGGGTTTATGGTTATTGAGGTTGTATCAATATTAAAATCAGTTTGGTAATTTAAAGTATCACCATCCTGATTAATTAAATGTACTATTTTTTTAAATTCACTATCATTCAAATCATTTATACTAGTATCACTTTCATTATAACTTTTCACCGTTTCACTAAATAGTAAAATTATATTGCTACTTGGTAGTATAGCGTTATCAGGGTCAGGTGATAATTGCAATAATGTTGGTGCTAATTCATCTTTTAAATTAAAGGTAACCTGATTTAGAACTTGATTTCCAGCACGATCCCTTATAGGTAAAAAAGTGGTTGATATTGTAACTATTTCAGAACCTGAAGCATTAGGTGGATCTAAAATTAACTGTAATCTAAGACTAGTCTCTCCCCCAACGACTGGTTCAAAACTATCAACCTTGATAACATTCTCTACCAATACATTTTGGACATTATTTAAATCATTGCTTGAGATGGCTAAATCAAAGTGACCGGTGTTTAACCCTCCAGAGGCGACCAGGTCTGCGTAATCTTTATATATTTCTTCATTCATAGATATAATTACTAGTGTATTTGAATTACTATCAATTACGGCACTAGTAAATAATGGGTTTACAATATCATTTATTCGAATATTCGATGATTTAGCAGTTATCTGATTACCCGATTCATCATTTAAAGAAACACCACTAGCATTTTGGTTTAATATAGTTATTTGAATATCTTCCCATTGCGAGTCAACAAAAGAATCATCTGGATCAATCTGAATTACTCGCAAATCATCACTAACATCGATGCTAAAACCTAAAGGGGCTCCAGTTTCAAGAAATGAAAGCGAAATATAGTCCGATAGATTCGCTGCAGACACCTCATCTTGATTTTTAAAAAGTTTTTCAGATGAATAAATAATTATATTTTCATTCGGATCAACAATCATAGGATCAGATTCAACACTTATACCCTCAATTGTTATTAAAGGGGGAATAATATCATATAATTCAATATAGATGGTATCGCCTATAGTAAATGGAATGCTTTCACTGTTTATTAAATGAGGTGCAGTAACTTGAGAAAGGATTTCTCCATTTTCATCACGCGTTGCAAAAATATGATCTTTTACAGTTACATAGATATAGGAACCATAATTCGGCGGATTAATTAAGGGGAATCTAATTGTACTATAACCAGTATTCTGTTGCAATAAGCCTCCGTTTTCATTGAGTAATTCACCTAGCCCAACATTAAAACCATTTTCATCTCTAATTTCAAAATAATCTTCGCCGTTTAGAATAGAACCAATACTCCAAACCTCTCCATCATTTACACCATATACCTCATTTGAAAAGTCAATATCAACAAACAAATTTTGGGGATGCAAATTTTTATAATCAGAAAAGTGAGACATTTCACCAATTACAATGCTAAAATCGCCTGTATTACCAACATTATGGCCGTCTACAACTATGTAATAATCTCCTTGTTCATCCAAATATACCTCTCTAGCTATTGGTAAATAATCAGGCGGACTAAAATCTACAGCGCTAGGGCATAACACGCCGGAGTCAATTAATTCATAAGAAAAATTTTCATTAGCAATTAATTCATTTTCATCAATATTTTTACAATCTATACCATCCGCTTTAACTATTGCAATCGAAGCATCAAAGTTCACTCCACTTCTACACATATCAGCAAATAAGTTTATACCCTCATCATTTTCTCCATCACCATCTTCATCAGAAAATCCAATAGAAAATTTATATATCACATCATTTGTAAGGTACCCTGCTAATATATCTGTGGTTCCTGAGCTGTAAACTACAAAATCATCTCCGCTTGCTGTTGTTGACCCAGAAAGCTCAATAGGGAAATCATCTACTGATATTGTTAGATTAACATCATCTTCACATTGGGCATTTATGGTCGCGGGTGCTGAAAAACATAAAATAATTAATAATGCTGTTATTCTATTGAATGGCATTAATTAAGCCCTCACCGTAATTATTTAGAAAGACCGAAATATTGTTTTCATTTCTTAGTACAGTATTATTTGTATATCTTATTGGCGCTAGGCCTTCATCTTTTACAGTAAATAATATTTTAGCCATAGACAGGGTGCCACTTGAATTGCTTGCGACTGCGGTTGGCTGTAAAAATAAATAAACGTTTAAAAAGCCATCCTCTTGATCTGTGAACATAATGGGAGTATTAGCGCCATTCATAAAAAAATCACCATACTTAACAGTATCGATCTGAATTATCTCAGAATCAAACTCAATTTGCAAATGAGCGCCGGCAGCATTCTGGACTTTATAACAATAAAGTTCAAGCGTATCACTTTCGCCAACTTTAATTGATTCAAATTCTGGAGGGTGAAAAAATAATGTTGGCGAATTTAAACCAAGGTTTTCTGGGTCAAATTCATTGTCAAGCTCATACTTAGCATCATCGCAGGAGTACAAAAAAATTAGTACAAATAAAAAGTAAAATAAATTTTTATGGGATTTTAACACCAACATTAACTCCTAGTGAAACCCACATTGTACTACCTAATGAAGATGTTTTAACCAAATTTGCTCTGCTTGAAAGCGCAAATGATAATGGGAACGTACTTATATCATAGACCAGGTCGCCACCAAGTACATAACCTTTACCATCATCATAAGAAGACCTACCTATAAAAGAATATTTTCTAAGTCTATTTCCACCAAAAGATATTTTTTCAGTTAAATCAAGATTAAGTGCGATCGTATTACTCAATCCTTCATATTTATCATCAAAACTAGAAGATGTAAATGAATAATTAGACACCTCATAAGATAATGATGTAAAAACTGAACCAAAATAAAGACCTATTGGTGTGGTAATTAAAAAACCACCATCAGTGTAAGGAGAATAAGCAGATAAAGAATTTCCTTTAAAAATTGGCCTAATAATTGAACCTCTTAAACCAAAGCCTGATAGCAAATCCCATGTAGTCATTCTAGGTTTTGATTTTGAATCAACAACAGACCCAAAATTACCAGCATTGACAAATATCTCATCAGGAGCGACAATATATGCATGCAACATATTTATGCCCCAAATAGACCCTCCTAAAATTCTTAATCCCTTCAAAAAATTATTATGCTTTTTTGTATCACTAGCATACCGAATTATATCCGGTCTAAGATCAATTAGCTTACCTGGATCGTTTTCATTTTGATAATTTGTATACTTTTCTTCAAACCCTCCCCAAGATTTTTGATAATTTGAGTGAGCAAGTAATGCCAGCCCGCCAATTATAATTTCAGTACCAAAAAAACCCATTCCTGTATAAGAGCGTTTTGAATATACCTGCCCTGCTCCTGGAACCAATGTAGAGTACATTAAAGACCTAACTTTTTTGGGGATTTTTGGTAATCTAAGCCAAGGAGTTTTCTGTTTTTCTTTTTTTGGTTTTAAATAGCCTAATGTTTCAGAAGACGCTTCGATTGTTAAAGTGTCAGGCACCTCTAACCCACTAACATTATATGATAATTTTTTCATTTCAAGCCTAATACTATCAATTTCACTAACATTATCAATTGAGAACCCTTGAACCTCTTGCTCTAAATCGATAGAATACATTTTTCCTTTAATAAAATATTCTTTTTCTTTTTCAATAATCGTACCTGCCACTACAAAATTAACTTTTAACAGCTTACCTATTTCTAAAATACATGCTTTAGATTTGCATTCCCCATAAACACGCTCCCCTGGATAGAAAATATCGACCTGATTCGTCATACTAGCATCAAGAACCTCATAAATATTTAATTTTTTAATGTTTTGACGAAATTGCTCGGTTAAGAGATCACGCATAGGTAAAGAAATACCTTCAGATGAAAAGTCAAGAACAGCTAACCGCTTTCCAGTTTTTTCACCACCACCTTGCCAATCAATTTTTTCCGCAGCTGATGCATTTACGCTTAATAAAAACCAAAAAGCAGTGAATAAGCCACAATTAGCAGCGATGATTAATATTTTGTTGGTATAATTCATTTTTTAATAAAACTAACAAATTTACGCTGAAGAAAGGAGATGTCAAATAAAGGTAGAAATAAACTGTAGAATTAAAATTGTTTCATAGGATTATCTTGATACCAGCTATTTATATACATATCTAAAATTTTTACTAAAGAATTTTCAATATCTTGGATGATTTTATTATCTGAGGAATGCCCAATTAAATTTTGCTGATAAATAATTCCTTTTTTAAACTTTTTTAAAACTTTCTTCTTTGAAATGTTTTCTAAATATCTTTCTTTTGTTAAAAATAAATCAAAAACTGACAATTCGAGATGATAAGAATACATGCTTAACTCTTTTGATTTTATTAAACTAATTTGAATAACCATTGTTGGCGAAAAAATTTCAGGGTCTATCTTCAATTTATAACCTTCTAAAAATAACAACGCTATCTGTGCTAATTTTTCTTGCCAAATAGGGTCATCCTGCCCATTGACAACTATGTCTAAAGATACTTCCTCAACTTTTTTTAGATTTCCTTCATGCCATATTAATTGTCCATAAGAGCAAGAAAACAATAAAAACGTTATAATAATTTTTTGAAGCATCTAACCTTTTATAATCGAAACAAAGTGCACAGGAAGAATTTTCTCTTTTTTCATTTGGTCATCTTTCATTTTTTTAATCAACCATAAATACTGCACCTCTGATTGTTTTCCAATAGGTATAATCATCTGGCCATTAATTGATAATTGATTAAATAATTTTTTAGGGATTTCTTTGGCAGACGCTGATACTAAAATCCTATCATAAGGAGCGTGTTTAGAAACACCTTGCATACCATCGCTGTTATATAAAGATATATTTTTGTAACCTAACTGATTTAATCTTATTGAAGCTTTTTTTGATAATATTTCATTTATTTCTACAGATACTACTAAATCTGCAAGCCTACTTAATACGGCAGTTTGGAAACCTGATCCTGTTCCAATCTCAAGTACTTTATGCATTGGTTTTAATTCTAAATTTTCAGTCATAAATGCAACGATAAATGGCTGACTAATTGTTTGGTTTTCACCTAAAGGAATTGCACAATCGTCATAAGCTATATCTAAATATTCCTTTGGCACAAAATTACGTCTGTCTACATCTCTCATAACATTAAGGATAGATTTATTTTTAATGCCTTGTTTTATTACATCACTATCAAACATAAAAATCAGTTTTTTGGTTTTGAAGAACTATATAACTCAAACTTAATTGTATCAGGTCATGATACAAATTACACTTAGTAAATATTTTTTAAATCCAATTTTCACAATCTTGATAATCTTCAAGAGCTTGATCACTAAAATAATCAAAACTTCGACCTACTTGCCGCCACTTCACATAACCATTTTTTTCAAATAAAATGACAGCAGGTATAATTTCAAAAGGTGGGTTAGCCAAACTAAATATTTTTGAGATAGAAAAGTTTTTATCCTGTATGAAAGGGAAGGGGAATTTGATTTTTTTTGCAAATTCCTTTATTCCTTCCAAAGGCCCTGGAGCTAGAACAAGGAATGTTAAATTACATTTTTCAAAATCTAATACTTTTTTTTTAATTCTCTCTAACTGTTCAATGCATATAGGGCAGGTAATAGATTTGATTGTAATTAAACAAACAGTCTTATCTTTAGATAAAGTTGAAAATGATATTTTATCGCCGTTTATATCTGAAATATTTTTAGGGAATATAGTTTCAGAGGCATTAGGGTTGGCAGTTAATAAGACTGATAAAAAAAATATCGAAATTTTAGTCTGTTTTAAATTTAATAGATTCATTCAAGCCTGAGAAAAAAAGCTTTCAAACTCACTTATTACATAATCGATGTTTTCTTTACTTATACCAGAATGCGTTACAAGCCTAAACCAATTAGGACCCAATTCAAAAAACCGTATTTTCTTTTTATTCATGATATCTAAAAGTGATTCACTATTTACTTTTGGATGATCAAGTTTGAAGTATATAATATTTGTTTTTATCTTTTCCGTTTCAATAATAATACCATCAATTTTAGCTATCCCATCTGCTAGAGCTTTTGCATTCCGATGGTCTTCTATGATTTTTGAAGACATATTATCTATAGCGACAATACCAGCCGCAGCTAATATCCCAGCTTGTCTCATGCCGCCTCCAAGAGCTTTACGATTGAATCTAGCTTTATAAATGAATTTTTTATCTCCACAAAGTAATGAACCCGAAGGCGCAGATAGGCCTTTAGATAGACAAAAAGATACAGTATCAACATTTTTTGTTAAGTCTGCAACGGTAGAGCCAGTTGCGACAGCTGCATTAAAAATTCTTGCACCATCTACATGTACATACATATCATTGTTTTTTGCTATATCTACTACCTCGTTTACATAGTTAATTTCTAAAGGCATGCCAAAACATCTGTTGTGCGTATTTTCTAAACATATAAGACGAGATGGTGGAAAATGAACGTCCTTTTTTCTTATGGCATTTTTTATATCATTTAGATGTATTGTTCCATCATTATGGTTTTTTAATTGCCTAGAATGAACACCTCCGAAAGAAGATATACCTCCAGCTTCATACAAAAAAGTATGCGATTCGTCACCTAGAATAACCTCATCACCACGATTGCAATGAGTGAGAACAGCAACAAGGTTAGCCATCGTTCCACTAGGTAAAAAGATAGCTGCTTCTTTATTGAACTTTTTTGCTGCTAATTTTTCTAAGTTATTGATCGTAGGATCTTCTTGAAACACATCATCACCTAATTCTGCATTCGAAATTGCTTCTCGCATTTCTTTTGTTGGAAGAGTTACAGTATCGCTACGTAAATCAATTGTATGCATTTATGTCCTCAACTATTTATCTTAAAAGTAAGATTATTTTTTCTTGTCCCGAGGTATTTCATTTATAACTGGCTTAATACCTTTTTGTGAATATTGAAGTTTCTGATCTTTATCATATAGCCCAATCATACCATTGCCATTTCTATCTGATGAAATGAAAGAGGACCGCTTACCTGAGTTGCTAAATGTTGATAGATAACCTGATCCATCTTTTTTAGAACTGATGATAATTGAGCTATTATTTTGATTATTTATGGTTTTTAAATATCCATTATCATCATCATTTACACCTGCAACAATCGACGGGTTCCCTTTTGAATTTGAACTAACAATAACATTATTACCATCATCTCCAACACCAACAAATAGAGCATTTTTACCTGATTTTCGTTTTACATTCATATAACCATCAGATTTACCATCTGATCCAATTCTTACAGAAGGGGCTCCTTCCAAGTTATAAGTAATTACACTTCCACTACCTGAAGGATGATTTCCAATCATAACTGTATTTTTACCATCTTTACTTATCGTTCTAATGTAACCACCATTTGAACTATCAATTACGGTGAGCGAATTAACAACTAAATCAGTGGGCCCAACGTTTTCCTTTTCTTCTTCTTTTATTTCTTTTTTAAGAACAATCAATTTCTCCAATAAAGTATTAAACTCATTTCTTATGTCATCATCTTTTGATTGCATAATTGCAAGACTTCTTAATTCAGGGTCTGTAGCTTTTAAGCGGCCTAATCCATAAATGTTTTCAAGATTGATATCTTCATCTAGTTCACCAATTTTTTCTGCAATTCTATATATTTCATTTTGCATCTCATTTAATTGGTCATAGTACTTTTTATCGAAGGTATTATACTCAGAACATTCCTCATCCTTGCGAGTAAAATAATGATATTCTCTCGTCGTCATAGCATTGAGTCCAGTTGCTTTTAAGGATAAATAGAGGTCATCATAGCACGGGTTATTTTGGGCATTGACTGGCATAAAATAAACTAAAGCTAAAAATAATATTTTCTTCATAGAGCTTCCCTAATTAAATAGTTAAAACTTTCAGTTGTATGTGGGAGCCCTAATTATCCGCAGTGGGCATTTGAAATCTATTTATAATTATTGGATTTGAACAACTAAATAAGGTCTATTATATTTTTACTATACTTTTTAATGAATTAGGAATGATCATGAGCAAAAAAAAAGAATTTAAAAATAAGTATAACCAGCTAATTGAAGAGCTTCAAGTTAAGCTTGTTCACATGCAGGATTGGGTTATTGAAAATGAAAAAAAGTAGTTATCCTTTTTGAAGGTAGAGATGCTGCTGGAAAAGGTGGTACCATAAAAAGAATTACTGAAAACCTTAATCCTAGAAGCTGTAAAGTTGCTGCCCTAGCAAAGCCTTCTGATCGAGAAAAAACCCAGTGGTATTTCCAAAGATATATTTCTCACCTTCCAGCGGCAGGAGAAATTGTTCTTTTTGATAGGAGTTGGTATAACCGGGCAGGAGTAGAAAAAGTAATGGGTTTCTGCAGCGATAAAGAATACATAGAGTTTTTACAAACTGCTCCTGACTTTGAAAGAATGTTAATAGGTTCTGGGATTACCCTTTTAAAATATTGGTTCTCTGTTAGCGCAAATGAACAGGTAAAACGTTTTCAAGATAGAATCAATGATCCTACCAAGGTCTGGAAACTGAGCCCAATGGACTTAGAGTCAATTAATAGATGGGAAGATTATTCTAAGGCAAAAGATAATATGCTTGAACACACAGATACCAATATTTCCCCTTGGTATATTGTAGAATCTGATGTTAAAAAGAAATCAAGAATAAATTGTATTTCGCATATTCTTAGTAAAATCAATTATGAAGACATAGAGCACGAGCGAGTAGAGTTACCAGAGCGAACACCTTCAGATTCTTATGAAAGGCCAGAAAGATCTAACTTTAATTATGTTCCTGAAATTCTATAACTAAAAAAATTATATTTTTTTTAATGATGTGGCTATTCTTTCAAGAGCTGCTGATAAATACTGACTTGGTGAGCCATATCCAAACCTAAGAAAGCCCTCAAGCCCAAACCATTTACCCGCTGTTAATAAGACACTAAAATTATCTCTTATATGATATGTTAGTTTTTCAGAACTTTCGTTCATATGTATTCTTACAAAAGCTATCGCACCTGCTTGAGGAACATTCATGCTCAACTTTCCATCTAACGAACCAACCCATTTTCTCAGAGTATTCATATTTTCATTTAAATGTTTTTTAGTACCATCTAAAATTTCTTTTCGCCTTTCTTTCTTTAAAATTTTTGAAGCAACCCAATCACTATGATATGCAATACTTATAGATGTGTAATCATGAAAAGCCCAAGCTTTTTTTATATAATTTCTAGGTCCCACGGTCCAACCAATTCTAAGGCCTGGTAATCTATATGCTTTTGATAAACCAGCATTGACTATAGTTTTTTCATAACTGCCATAAAAAGATGGTGATTCTATTCCGTTTAATTCTGCACCTCTATATACTTCATCAGATAATATCCAGCAATCGTTTTCAGAAGCTATATCTATGATACTTCGCATATTATATGCTGAGACAATAGAACCAGTAGGATTATTGGGATGACAAACTGCAATCATTTTTGTTTTTTTTGAAATTTTTGACTTTAATTCATCAATGTCCCACTGCCATCCTAATTCCTCATGCAATGGACACTCAATTACCTTGACTCCACAGCTACGAGCAATCCCTCTAATTTGCAAATAATTTGGAACCATATAAATAAGTTCATCACCAGGATTTAAAGTAGTCATGATAGCTATAAAATTTGCTTCTGCTGAACCTGAAGTAGCTAAAATATTTTCGCGTTTTGCGCCTTCATAAAGTCCCGTTATTCTATCTCGAAGAAGTGGTGTCCCATTAGTATAGCCATATATAAGTTCAGTATCTAAGAGAGTCTGTTGCTCTTCATAAGTTAATATATCTTTTAACGGCAAGGGATGTAAACCACTTTCTGACAAATTAAAATCAACTTTATGCTCAAAAAGAGATTGATTTCTCTCTAATTCAAATTCTTCAAACTTCATGTTTTCAACCTTTTACACTCGTTAAATACTGCCTTAGCAATTTGAATATCTTGAACAGCAACTCCAGTTAAATCAGCAAAAGTAATTTGGTTACTTTGACAATGATAGTCACTCTTACTTTTAATTAAAGACCCCAATTCTTTAATATTTTTTTGCTCAATTGATCCCCCTCTAATCCCATGAGAAATTTCACCTCTTTCCAAACATTGTGATATACTATCTGCAACTATTAGATCAGTCATTTTAAAAATTTGATGATCAATTTCGTTTTTTTCAGGAGAATCTGATCCAATTGCATTTATATGTGTTCCTTTTTTAAGATTTTTACATTTTAAGAGAGGCTCTTTCGATGGCGTTGCTGTAATAATTAAATCACATGTAGCAGCAATCTCATCTGTGGTTTGAGCTTTTTCAATATTCCATCCTAATAAAGACATTTCTTCAATATATTTTTCAACACTTTTTTCCCCTCGACCCCATACTTTTATTTTTTTACAATCAGTGAGATTGTTCAAATAACCAATTTGCATCCTAGCCTGTATTCCAGTGCCTATAACACCAATACAATTCAAATTATTAGGTGCAAATAGCTCTACGCATATTGCTCCAGCTATGGCTGTTCTTACATTTGTTAAATAGCATTGATCAATTAAGATACCAACCTCTTTACCTGTTTTTTGATCAAACAATATCATCATACCACCTTGACTCGACGGTATATTTAATTCGTGATTTCCATAAAACCCTGAAGCTATTTTTATAACATAATAATCATCATTTTGAATATAACCATATTTTATATGGACGTCACCGGGAGGGTCTTCAAATAATAATTCTCCAACAGGTGGTACAACTGAAAGACCTGATGAGTAGGCTATAAACCCTTCTTTAATTATTGGAGTAAGGTCAATTTGTGGTAAGACCCGTTTAATGTCCTCGAGTCCATAGATTTTCATAAAATTCTTTTAAGTACATCAACACTTATATTTTTACCACAGAGAATTATTCCAACTTTCTTACCCTTAAACTGGTTTTGCATCTTAATTAGAGCAGCTACTGATGTACCGGCAGCACCTTCAACTAAAACTCGTTCTTTTTCAAGCACATGTATTAAACCTTTTTCAATTTCTTTCTCGGTTAGTAATATTGTATGATCTACGAAATTTTGACAATAATCAAAAGTAATTGACCCTTCTTCAACACCACCAGCTGTTCCATCAGATATTGTAGGCTTTGGGTTGATTTTTACTATCTCCCCTTTCTCTAATGATTTTATCATTACCGCATGATTCTCAGGCGAGGCAGCTATTACCTCCATATCAGGCCAAATTGATTTTAGGTAACCTCCAACGCCGCTAATCAACCCACCACCACCAACTGAAACTATAATGGCGTCAAGGCCGTCACATTGGGATTGTATTTCTTCAGAAATAGTACCTTGTCCATAAATGATTTCAGCATCATTGTAAGGAGAAACGTATACTCCTCCCGTTTTACTTGCTACTTCTCTAGCTTTTATCTCACCTTCCATGCAATCTACGCCATATACTCTGATTTCAGCACCAAAACTCATCATGTTAGCTAATTTTGCTTCTGAAGATTTTTCTGGAACATAAACAATACAAGGGACTTTTAGAATTTGGCTAGCATAAGCAACAGCTGCTCCATGATTGCCTGTTGATGCAGCATAGATACCTGAATCTAATTGCTGCTGGTTCAAAGTAAGCATTTTATTCATCGCTCCTCTAAACTTAAATGACCCTGTGTGCTGTTGATTTTCCATCTTTAGCCAAACCTCAGCTCCAGTCATCTTAGATATCATTTCAGATTTTTCAAATGGAGTTTTCTGAACGTATTTTCTTATTCTTGATGCTGCTCTATCTATATTTTGTTTAATCATTTGTTAGAAGTACTATCTATTCTTCATATAAATTAAATGTTCGAACTCTATAATAACCATTAATTATATCATATTCCGTAACAAAATCACGACCTCGAACGAACATTTTGCCCGTACGTTTATCAAAGACTTTTAAATCTACAGTTGAACCACTAATATACTCGTAGCGATCTCCACCAGAGTTAATAGTAGATGATCCTAATAAAAACACGCTTCCTATACCAAGCATAAGTCCTGTTAATATCCCGATACTATACTTTTTCATAATAAACTCCTCTATCTATTTATAATCAAATGCAGACTTTTGTCTTTGTATTTTTTTTGCTATATAATTACTGTGAGGTACTCTTCTTGTTTGTTTTATATCACCAGTAGATGTATCAAAAATGGTGTATAAGACCTCATAACTTTTATTCCCTAAATAATCCTCTTGCTTAATAAGCAATGTATCAATTTGATATTTCCCCGCCATACCAAAATTTGGAGCGGGAGCAAATCCTGCTGATACGATTACCACAAGAAATAGCATAATTGCAGAAATAAATCCAATTGCATACTGTTTCATTACAGCCTCCTTTTTATGTTTTAGATAATATGTTGATTATTATAAAGATAAAATCTTAAGAACTACAGGGCCTGATTGTAAACGTTGTCGGTTATAGATTGTCATTAAAGGTACACTAATAAGAAGTGCAATAGAAGCGGCTTTTTGGGACAGCACCCTTACGGTGTGTGGTTCATTAAATAATTTTGCTAGTCCAAAGTCAGACAGTATAATATGTGAGCTTACAAATAATGCAACAAGCCCAAAAACAAAGGAAAAAATGAAATAATTTTTTTTCATTATAATATAAGAAATAGCATAAAAGATAATTGATAAGTTCATTAATCGAAATAACCAATCAGCGAAAAATATGTGAGGATCTAATAATACATCAGCAGGTGTAAACGCTACTCCGGCAAAGCAAATACTAGCCAAAAAACCAAAAATAGATCCGACTCGAGATATGTTTTGGACATTAGTACTTTCATCATAAAGAGATGGCAAAAATGAAAAATAAAGTGAGAAAACAACACTCAACATTATGAGCCCACCATTAAAGCAATAGAAGGGAACTGAATTAATATGGCCAGCAACTGATTTCGTTCTACCCAAATCACTAAGGTAATTATTAGCAAAAGAATACCCTATTACATCCTGATCTAAATTATTTCCTCCTTTGTATGATAAGGCACCAAAAATTACAAGAACAATGAATGCACAAATGGCAAAAGAGGGTAAAATAAAAAATAATATTCTTTCTTTCGTTTGCATGAAAGATATTAAAGAAATTTAATCTTTAACAATATTACTATGAAGTACGACATTAGAAGACCTTTTATACAACACTTCTTTATTGTCAATTAATCGAGAGTTTTCAATGGTAACATTGTCGCATTTTTGAAAAGAAAATGCAAACCAACTATTATCGTGCACAAAGCAACTAGAGATGGTCAGACTCTTTACGCCAACGGCCTTTAATCCTATAGCCGCGTCCCCACTAATTTCACAACTATTAACATATATATTATTGCCATTATTAATCCTTACAATCTCTGAATCATGGTTCCCCTCTGAAGAAATATCATGTCCAAGAATAAGATGCTGCAATACAATGTTTGATGAATTATTAATGATGAAAACAGGCTGGTTACTATCAATTAATACTATGCCTGATGAAAGAATACCCTGAATAGTAATATTTATTTTTTTATTTACAATGATAGGTTTTGAAACGATGTTAATTCCCTCAGGAATAGATATAACCTGATTCTGTTTTGCAGAATTTATCATATATTGGATCATTTCATAATTTTCTTCTGCCTCTTTAGAAATCTCAGCATACATCGAACTATCAATAGATGGAACATCTTCAATTTTTTGAATTAATGTAAAGTCAACTGGACTTTTTAAAAAGACTGAATCTTCAGGAGAGAAATTTTTAGTTTCGTACCCGTCTAATGAAACAGTGAATTTATCCCAGGGCTGACAATCATTGATCTCATAGTCACCCCTCCTATTCGTTAAGATATTTGTTTCCCATTTAAATTCTTCATTATGAAAACCTGTCAATACAACCTTAGCCTGATAAAGTGGTTTTCCATTCTTATCTGTTATTTTCCCCCATAATTCTTTTTGATAAACATCCTGCTCTTCTTCTGCTTCTAGTATTTCTACAATGGGATTAAGCTTAGATTCGATATTTACCCAACTAGCACCTGATATTTGCCCATCAAAACCATTACCACTAAAATCTGTAATAGAGCTATCTAAACCTTCACTAAATGGCCAAAAAGCGATGAGATTTTCAGAGCTTTTGTAATTTAGTGTATCTATAGTTGGGTCTATGCCTAAACCAGAATTGTATAATGATTTTATTTCATCTTCTGATAATTTACGGTCCCAAATTACAATATCA
>CALKMQ010000179.1 GCA_938092125.1 uncultured bacterium | reverse complement strand
CTAAAATTAAAACAAGAATGGAATGGCGACAATGTGGTCCTGGAAGATATTATCGAGCTTGAAACATGGACTTTATTAAAAAATTATTGGAGATTTGGGACTTGGTTTGAATTTGAAAAATCAGCTTATGATGATGAGGATATTTTCAGGGATGATCGTGCTTGGGTTTATGCTACAGAAAAACTGAAGTTTTATGGGTTTTGGCTTAAATCAGATAGGAGGAAAAAAATAATTTTTTCTATTGACGCTGGTGGCGGTGATGCTAAACGTAGAGGTAGAGGATATTTTACCGATTTTAGTGTCATTTATAAACCGCTTGATCCTTTAAATATTGAAGCTGTATTTAAAAAGCAAATATCTCCTAAGTATATGCAATACGTTGACATTCTTGAAGAAAATGGAGAAATATCTCGAATTTATTCAAATTCAAAACAAGTTACCGAACAGCTTCAAATTCGTTTAAACTGGACATTCTCACCAGATTTAACTTTTGAAGGGTATTACCAACCTTTTTATGCAGATATGAAGTATAATAATTACAACAATTTATTAGCTCCAAAAACGATGGATTTGGAATCATTTGATTATCTAGGATCGTATGAAAATCCAAATTTTAAAGTAGAAAATAAAATTGGCACATTTGTTCTAAGATGGGAATATAACCCAGGAAGCACACTATTTGTCGTCTACAATATTAATGAGAATAGTTATTATTCAGAAAACGATAAAGAATGGACGAATAGCTCAGCAAATGCTTTGGTAATTAAACTAAACTATTGGATGAAAAAATAATAGCTTATTAAATATTGGGGATATTAATGATTGATAAAGATAATACCATAAACAGCTTAAAAAATATTGTTCAAGAATTTGTTGATGAAAGAGAATGGTCACAATTTCATAATGCAAAAAACTTATCAATGGCGCTCGCTATTGAAGCTAGCGAATTAATGGATATTTTTAAGTGGGACACATCAAAATCATGTGAACATAAAATGTCCAATAAAGAAACCAGACAAGATGCTATTGATGAGTTAGCGGACATAATTATATATGCCATAGCGTTTGCAAATAAAAATAACATTGATATATCAAAGGCAGTATCAGAAAAAATGATTAAAAATAGAATCAAATATCCTACAGATAAGTTTAAAGGGAATTTCTAGAATCTTTTACTTGGATATCCCAATCAACAATGAATAAAATCTTTTTTAGATACATTATTTATTTATTTTATATTTCATTTACACTACTAATTGGTAATCAAAAAACGTGTAAATCATGTAATAAAGAACTAAGTGCTCAGTATCTAATTCACAAGGGAAGGTATTATCATCATACTTGTTATGATAAATATATCCAGATTTATTGTGACCAATGTGGAAAAAAAATAGATGGTTCCTACAATACATCAAAAGATAAAAATTATCATAAAACTTGTTACCAGCAGTTCATTCAAAAAAGGTGTGAAGAGTGCAGTGATATAATTAGTGGTATATACACCATTCATGAAGGGAAAGAATATCATGAAAGTTGCTATGTCGAATATATTTTACCAAAATGTGATGTATGTCATCAGCCAGTAGAAGATAAATATATTAAGGACTTCTGGGGTAACTATTATCATGCATATCATGATAAAAAAATGCCGAGTTGTGATAATTGCAATAGACTCATTTGTTCTTCATTAACGAATGGAGGATACTCAATAAATAGTAATCGATTTGTATGCAACCTCTGTAAACCAGATGTAATAAATAATAAGTTTCAATTAAGAAAAGTTTTAAACAATGTTTTAGATATTCTCAAAACCGTTGGGGTAGACAATCTACCAATAAATTTACCAATAACATTAATTGATAGCAGAGAAGAACTTATAAGAATGTCAGGAAATCGATTAGGAAATATACAAGGATATACTAACTATGAAGAAAGTTCAATGGCAGGTAGGATTATTGATCAAAAATATCATATTTATATTTTATCAAATTTGCAGGAAGAAATTTTTAAAGCTGTGTTAGCTCATGAGCTATTTCACGTTTATCTTTTTCAGAATAAATTAGATTTAAGATCAGATATTAGGGAGGGGTTTTGTAATTTAGGATCTAATTTAATTTATCAACATTATGGTTCTAAGCTAAGTAAGTACAGGATAAAAATGATGAATGAGAGCACGGATCCTGATTATGGAATAGGGTATAAAAAAATGAAAGAAAAATTAGATGATATTGGTTGGAAGAGATTATTAAAAAAACTTCCTAGGTTTTAATATTTCAATCTTTCTCTAGAATTTTCATAAATAATCATACCGATTTAAAAAAGTAACGAAATAATTTTAAGGAATAAGAAGTCATGAATGTAAATCCATATATTTTTAGAGAATATGATATAAGAGGAAAAGTTGTTGAGGATTTTCCGCCTGAAGTGGTTGTTGCGTTAGGTAAAGCTTTTGGGACTCTTGTTAAGCGATCAGGAGGCAGAGAGATAGCAATAAGTGGTGACATAAGATTAACAACACCAGATTTAATCAATTATTTTAAAGAAGGTACTCTTTCAACAGGGGTAGATGTGATAAATATAGGCATCGTTCCTACACCAGTAAACTATTACAGTCTATTTAAACTGGATGTAGCTGCTTCTGTGCAAATAACAGGCAGTCATAATCCGCCTGAATTTAATGGTTTCAAGCTTTCGTTGCACAAAAAACCGGTTTACGGTGATCAAATTCAATTAATAAAAAACTTTATCATCAATTTAGATTTTGACAGCGGAGAAGGTTCTGAGACCAGATACAAACTTCTTCCTGAATACAATAAAATGATTAAAAATAAGATAAAAATTGATAAGAAAATGAAAGTTGTCATGGATTGCGGTAATGCAGCAGCAGCTATAAATGCTCCAACAATATTTAAAGATCTCGGCATAGAGCTTAAAGAACTTTTTTGTGAACCAGACGGTACATTTCCTAATCATCATCCTGATCCAACAGTTGAAGAAAATTTAAAAGATTTAATAATGGAAATGAAATCTGGAAAATATGATGTTGGAATTGCTTTTGATGGAGATGCTGATAGGCTTGGTGTAGTCGATGAGACTGGTGATATCATATGGGCTGATCAATTACTCGCGATCCTAATATCAGAAATTATAAACCCTGGAGATGAAGTTATTTTTGATGTAAAGTGCTCAAAAGCTCTGGAAGATATGATCCTTAAGTATGGTGGGAAGCCAATAATGTGGAATACTGGGCACTCGCTCATAAAAAATAAAATGGCAGAAAGTAATTGCAAAATAGGCGGTGAGATGAGTGGACATATTTTCTTTGCAGATGATTACTTTGGCTATGATGATGCAATTTATGTCGCAGGACGATTGATACAGTTATTATCTAATTCTAGAAAAAAATTATCAGAACTAAAAGCTGTTATTCCTAAATATTTCTCCACGCCTGAAATACGTTTAGAAGCAGAGTCAGATGAGAAAAAATTTGAAATTGCTAAAAGAGCAGAGGAGTATTTCATTGAAAATTATGAATGTATTACGGTAGATGGTGTTAGAGTAAAGTTTGATGGAGGCTGGGGTTTAGTTCGAGCCTCGAACACTCAACCTGTTATTGTTTGCAGATTTGAAGGTGATACTCCTGATAATATGAACCATATTCAAAAAACGATATTAAATAAGTTAAAAGAATTTGGAAATCTTAGAGCTGGCGCACATTAAATGAGCGATCTATCACAACTTATTGATTTCATTCGAAAAGAATTTAATCATTCACTTAAATCTTTTCCTTTACCAGAATTGCCTAAATACCTTTACAATCCCATTAAATATTCTCTGGGAAGTAAAGGAAAAAGGTATCGACCTATCATAGTTCATTTAGCTGGAAGAAGTTTTAAAAGTGATCCAGATGAATTAATGAAAATTTCTTTAGGCATTGAATTATTACACAATTTTACACTAATTCATGATGATATTATGGACTCTGACGATACAAGAAGAAATGTTCCTACTTTACATAAAAAATTTGATATCTCTTCAGCAATTTTAGCAGGAGATGGTATTTTCACTATTAGTCAATTAATTTTAATCAGTTTGGAACATCATTCGACTAAACTCTATCATAAATATAATGAGGTGGTGCTTGAAATTTGTGAAGGGCAGGCGCTTGATAAAGAATTTGAAGATCAAGGAGAAATTGAGCTTGATGCCTATATCGATATGGTAAAGAAAAAAACAGGCGCATTATTAGGAGCTTGTTTATGTCTTCCAGCTATCATGCAAGGTGAATCATCAGTGAAAGTTGAAAAATTATACAATGTGGGTAAATGTTTAGGAGTTGCATTTCAATTGCAGGATGATATTTTCGAAATTTTTGGAGATGAAAAAGTTATTGGTAAAAGCCTAGGTAGTGATATTATTGCAAATAAAAAAACTGCGATTGCATTGATTGCTGATAAGATTAATAGCGATGAATGGAACAATTTAATAAGTGAATTTGATGGTAATAATTTAGAAAAAATTCGTAATTTTTTGATAAATAATGGTATACATAGTGAAGTTGAAAACTTAATAAGTACTTACTTTAAATCTTCTTACGAATCATTAATAGAACTAGGATTTAACGAAGATAGTGAAGTCTACAGGTTTTTTAAAATTATTCAAAGGCGGCATTCTTAATGAATACAATAGATAAAGACAATATGTTTCAATCAATTTGGGATTTTCCTGAAAACATAACTGATGCATTAAAAATTAGCGAAGAAATAAAAATTAAAAATGAGTACGAAAATATAAATAAAGTCATCGTTGCAGGTATGGGAGGTTCCGCTATAGGAGGTGATGTTGTAAACTCGTTAATCAAGGATGATATTAAAATACCTTTTATTGTTAATAGAGGATATAATCTCCCTGCATGGATCGATAGTTCAACATTAATTATATGTTCCTCATATTCTGGCAATACAGAAGAAACTCTATCTGTTTTAGATAAAGCAAACTCCATAAATGCCAAGGTAATAGGTATCACAACTGGAGGGAATTTAGAAACTCTCTGTCGAAAATATGATTATGATAAAGTTTTGATACCATCTGGTTTACAACCTCGAGCAGCCCTGGCATTTTCTTTTATACCTCTATTATATGTCCTGAAAAAAGTCGGTGTTATTAATACTGATATTGAACCCTGGCTTCATTCTGCCGCAAAATTAATAAAATCAAAAAGAATTGAATACTCAGAGGATACAGGTAAAAACCCTGTTTGGGCACTAGCTAATAAGATCTATTGCAAATTACCTATTATATATGCGGATTCTGATGGACTCGATACTGTAGCAGTAAGATTAAAAGGACAAATCTGTGAAAATAGTAAAATATTAGCATACCATAATATCTACCCTGAAATGAATCATAATGAAATTGTAGGGTGGCATAATAATGCCGAATATTTTTCTAATTATTTTGTTTTATGGTTGATGGATGAGGATATGAATGATAGAAATAAGGCACGAAAATCTATTATATCGAATATTCTTTCTGACCTAAGAGTTAAGCAAGAAACAATTGAAGTAGATGGAGATAGTTTTAAAGAACGATTCTTATTATTGATACATTATGGAGATTGGTTAAGTTATTGGTGTGCAATTATGCATAATACAGACCCTAGTCCTGTCAAAAACATACAAGTTCTAAAAGACGAATTATCGAAAATATAATGATTCCAGTAAAAGTAGAAAAAATATCATACCACCCTTCAAGCAGAAGCTATGCGGTTCTCCTTAAGGATGAGCGTAGTGAGCTATTTTTACCAATATTGGTAGGTTCATTTGAAGCTCAATCTATAGCTTTGGCGATAGAAGTAGTAGATACACCAAGGCCATTAACTCATGATTTAATTTGTGATTTAATTGCAAAGGTTGATGGGAAATTATTGGCGGTGAATATTTCGAAGTTGAATGATGGTGTTTTTTATGCTAGCTTAAAACTAAGTGGTAATAATTTTGGTACAAAAACAATAGATGCTAGGCCAAGCGATGCGATATCTATTGCGCTAAGGCTAGATGCGCAAATTTATGTCACTGCAGAAGTTATTGAAGAGGCAGGTGTTGGCGAGGATGAAGTAATTTCAGATAAACAAAATATAATTTCAAAATATTCAGTTGAAGATTTAGAAATTAAATTAAAAAAAGCGGTTGATGAAGAAGAGTATGAAAAAGCCGCAAGAATTAGAGATAAAATAAAAGATTTAGAATGATCTTAAAAAGGAGCATCAAGTTGCTCTAATGCAATTTTTGCTGCTTTTTGCTCTGCAGACTTTTTATCAAGTCCCATGCCTGTGGGAAAGTATCGGTCATCAATTTTCACCTCAATTTCAAATGTTTTTGAGTGATCTGGACCTGAAATATCTTTAATATTAAAAGACGGGCTACCAATGTCCTTTATATGGCAATATTCTATCAGTTTCCCTTTGTAATTGGTAGACTTCCATGCTTCAGTTCTATGAGCCCAAATGGTATCTAATATTAATTTTCTACAGGGTGATATTCCTCCATCCAAATATATCGCACCAATTATAGCTTCAAAGAGATTTGCTTGTTGTTTCTCCGCTATTTTTTCAATTTTTATGTCTACACTTGATTCAATAACAATATGATCAATAAGGTCTAACATTTTACTTATTTGCGCTAAAAATGTTTTTCGCACCAGTGAGGCTCTTTTTTGGGTAAGAAATCCTTCATCACCTTCTGGGAATTCTCTCATTAGTTCTCGACTAATAATAATGTCGATTACTGTATCACCTAAAAATTCTAATCTTTCATAATTTTTTCTTGGAGAAGCATTAATACTTTTATGTGTGAATGCTTGTACTAAGTATTCACGATTGTGGAAGAGGTAATTTATTTTTTTTTCAATAGGAGATAGGTGGTCATCTGATTTTAATATATTTTTTAATTTATATAAAAAACTCAATTATATTTCCTGAAACAAAGCACAGCATTATGACCGCCAAATCCAAATGTATTTGATAAAGCTGCATTTATTTTATGAGCAACTGATTTATTTGGAGTATAGTCTAAAGTACACTCAGGGTCTGGGTTGTTATAATTTATGGTTGGAGCAATTCTTTCAGTCATTATTGATTTAACTGTAGCAACAGCCTCAAGTCCACCAGCTGCTCCTAGTAGATGGCCAGTCATAGATTTTGTAGAACTGACTTTTAATTTTGAAAGACTGTCTTTAAATAAGTTTCCAATGGCCTTTGACTCATTCTTATCATTAAAGGGAGTTGATGTTCCATGTGCATTTATATAATCAATATCAGCAGATAATATACTTGAGTCTTCTAGAGCCCTATTCATTGCTTTAAAAGCCCCAAGGCCCTCTGGAGCTGGTTGTGTAATATGGAATGCATCGTCTGAAGATCCATACCCAGCTATTTCAGCTAGAATAGGAGCACCTCTCTTAATAGCATGTTCTTCTGATTCAATTACTAACATGCCTGCTCCTTCACTTAATACAAACCCATCTCTATCAGCATCAAAAGGTCTACTGGCTGCAGTAGGGACTTCACAGTTTTGTGAAAGCGCCCTCATATTAGCAAATCCTGCAATAGTAAGTGGAGTAATACTAGCCTCTGTACCTCCAGTGAGCATGATGTCTGCATCACCATATCTAATTAATCTTAATGCAATGCCTATTGCGTCATTTGATGACGCGCATGCTGAAATAACGGTTTGACTCGGACCACGGAAACCAAACCTCATTGAAACATGGCCACCCGCAATGTTTGGAATCATTTTTGCAACAAATTGTGGAGAAACCCTCCTAGCTCCCTTGCTCTTAATGATGTCATGTTCATGCTCTAATGTTTGTATTCCTCCGATGCCACTACCAATTATTACACCGGCACGGTCAAGGTCTATTGTTTCAAGATTAATATTTGAAGATTTAATTGCTTCATCAGATGATACTAATGCAAAAGTAGAAAATGGATCCAATTTCCGTATTTCTTTGGCATCTAAAGTTTGCTCAGGATTAAAATCCTTTAGTTCACCTGCTATTGATACCCTATGATTTGATGCATCAAAATAGGTAATAGGAGCGATTCCGCTAGTACCAGATTCAATTGCAGACCAAAAATGATTTACAGAGTTTCCATTCGGAGCTAAAGCACCTAAACCTGTAACAACTACTTTCTTTTGCATTTTTACCCTATAATGTTATTTGTGCTCGTCAATGTACTCAACAGCGCTATTAACTGTAGTAATGTTTTCTGCATCTTCATCTGGGATTTCAATTCCAAACTCTTCTTCAAATTCCATGATTAATTCTACAGTATCAAGTGAGTCAGCTCCAAGATCATTCACAAAATGTGCTTTTTCAGTTATTGCTGCTTCATCAACGCCAAGTTTATCAATTACAACTTCTTTTACTTTATCAAATGTTGACATTTGGTTTCTCCTTTTGTTAGTTAATTATTCTCCCGCCATCTACGGTAATGGTTTGTCCAGTTATATATCCTGCTTCATCTGAAGCTAGAAAAATTACTGTATTTGCTATATCTTTAGATTGCCCAATTTTACCAGTAGGAATCTGTGATAAAAACTTATTTTTTACTTCATTGCTTAACTGATCTGTCATGGATGTTTCAATCCATCCTGGAGCCACACAATTAGCGGTTATTCCTCTAGATGCAACTTCCTTTGCTATTGATTTAGTCAGACCAATTAAACCTGATTTTGAGGCTGCATAATTGGCTTGTCCAGCATTACCAGTTATTCCAACAATAGAAGTTATATTAATAATTCTTCCAAATTTTTTCTTCATCATATGTTTGATAACTGACCGAGTGCATGTAAAGGATCCTTTTAAATTAATGTTTAAAACATCATCCCATTGATCATCTGACATGCGCATTAATAGGTTATCTTTAGTAATACCTGCATTATTAACGAGGATATCTATTGAGCCATATTCTTTAACAATGTTTAGAATAATAGATTTAAAGTCATCATTTTTAGATATATCGCACGAGAATGCAGTGGCTTTACCACCATTTTCTGTTATTTTTTTAATTGTGGCATCTAGCGCCTCTTTATTTCGAGCTAAGCAAAATACAATTGCTCCCGATTTTGCCATTTCTATTGCAATAGTTTCTCCAATGCCTTGAGATGCTCCAGTTACTATTGCTGTTTTATTGCTTAGATCAAATCTCATATGATATAAATTCCTCGTACAATTCAATATTCTTAGTATCTAGATCTTTATTTATTTTTTTATTTAGTCCTTTAAGGACTTTTCCAGGACCGATTTCAGTAAAAAGAGAAAACCCGCTATTAACCATATTATTTATTGAGTCAAACCAAAGAACGGGGTTTTCAAGTTGGCTGATTAATGATTCTTTTATATCTAATCCATTCATAGTTGGCTCTGCACTAAAATTTGAATAAAGTGGAATATTAATATCCGAAATTTGAATAGAATCTAACTTATCGGCAAGTTCTTCTCTTGCTGGTTGCATAAGGGGTGAATGAAAGGCTCCACTGACATTTAATGGAATCGCCATTCTAGCACCATGTTTTTTTGCAATATCAGTAAAATTTTGAACTGCTTTGATATTACCAGAAATTACTATTTGATTTTCCGTATTATGATTTGCTGCAACAACAATTTGATTAGTGCTTATTTCCTGAGCTAGAGTGGTAACACTTTCCAAATCCATACCTATAATGGCTGCCATAGTACCAGGGTTATCTTCTCCAGCCTTAGCCATGCTTTCTGAACGTATTTTGACTAGTTCGAGCCCTGTTTTGAAATCAATTCCTTGTGCAGCTACAAGTGCGCTATATTCCCCTAGGCTGTGACCAGCTACACCATCTGGTTTAAAACCTTTTTTTATGAGAAGCTCACTAATAATTGTGCTAACTATAAAAATTGCCGGTTGGGTATGTTTTGTTAATCTTAATTTTTCATCAGGACCATTGAAAGTAATATTTTGAATATCTATACCTAAAGTATCATTGGCTATATCAAAATATTTCTTTCCAAGCTCGGTTTTTTCATAAAAATCTTTTCCCATCCCAACTTTTTGAGATGCTTGACCAGGGAAGAGCCAACCTTTTTTCAATTTTTAGAATTCCATTTTATTAAAATACTTCCCCAAGTAAAACCAGAACCAAATGCAGATAATAAGACATAGTCTCCATCTGAAATTAGATTTTTTTCTACTGCTTCATTTAGAGCAATTGGTATTGTACCGGCCGTTGTATTACCATACTTATCTATATTAATCATTACTTTATCTTTGGGAATACCACAACGTTCTCCAGTTGCTTCTATAATTCGCTTATTTGCTTGGTGGGGAATGAATAAATCAACATCGGTGCCACTTAAGCCATTTTCTTTAAGCAACTTAGTAGAAACATCTGACATTCTTCTTATAGCAAATTTGAAAACTTTTTTACCATCTTGTTTTATATAGTGTTGTCTTTGATTAATTGTATCGATTGATGCTGGGAATTTACTTCCACCTGCTAAGACATTAAGGCTCTCAGCGCCTGAGCCATCAGTTTTTAAAATAGATCCTAAAATACCTGAATTTGATTTAGAAGCTTCAAGTATAACGCCACCAGCACCATCACCGAAAATTATACAGGTCTCTCTATCTTTAAAGTCTAATATTGATGTCATAGTGTCTACACCTATAACCATAATATATTTATATTTTCCTGACTCAATAAATCTAGCGCCTGTTTCCAACGAATATAAAAACCCGCTGCATGCAGCACTTAAATCAAATGCCCATGCATTTTCAGCTTTAATATTATTTTGAACAATTGCTGCAGTTGATGGAGTAGGATGGTCAGGTGTAACTGTTCCAACAATTATAACATCAATTTCATTTGGACTAATACCTCTTTTTTGCAAAAGTGACTTGGCCACCTCAGTGGACATATCAGAAGAGGCTTCTCCTTTGCTAACTATATGTCTTTGTTTAATGCCCACACGGCTTTGTATCCACTCATCAGAAGTTTCCACAAATTTTTCAAGTTCAGAATTTGTTAAAACTTTTTCTGGTACATAATGAGCCGTTGATGTGATGGTCGCCTTCAAAATAAAATGATTATATTAGAAAGTTTAAGTTTGTAATATCATTTAAATGCAATAGGGTACTTGTTGATATCTAAGAAGAAGAAATTACAGGTCTACCTCTGTAATATCCGCAACTTGGGCAAGCTCTGTGCGGCATTTTTGTAGCATTGCATTGAGGACAGGTAGTGGTAGAAACTAAACCTGATTTATAATGAGTTCTTCTTTTTTTACTTCTTGACTTTGATTGTCTTCGTTTAGGCAATGCCATTATTTCTCTCCTAGAGTAATTTTACTTAATTAATTTTTAGCATGAACAAGTTTTGTTGTTAAGGTTATTACCACAATCTAGGCAAATACCCTTACAATTATTAGAGCATAATTTTTTTAATGGAACTTCCACAAATAATGTTTCAAGTAATATGTCTTTTAAATTAACTCTATCTGCTTTGTCAGACCAATAAAGGAGATCATAATTACCAACGATGTTATCATTTTTTTGATTTGATATCAGAAAAGTTAATTTAATTTTATTATTAAGAACATATTTTTGGAGACATCTATCACAACAATTAACAATATTATTGAAAATAAAACCTGAAATTTTAAAACCATGCTTTGAGGGCTTAGAACTTAGTTGACATGTTAACTTATTATTTTCAAGAACTAAATTATTATCTGTCGTTTTTAACTCTATTTCAAAAAGCTTGTTTTTAAATCCGGTTAACAAATCCGAACGTAAAACTATCATACAGCTCTAAAATTACCTATCTTGAATAAGTATTACAAGT
>CALKMQ010000178.1 GCA_938092125.1 uncultured bacterium | reverse complement strand
GGTAATTCTTCCATTTTTTGGTAGTACTCATGCTGGTACTCATAGGTGGCTCAATATTGGATTGCCATTTAATTTTCAGCCAAGTGAATTTGCTAAAATATTTTCTGTGCTTGCATTAGCTCGGTATTTATCTGATAATACTATAAATATTCAATATTTTAAATCCATCATAGTTCCAATTTTAATTGCATTATTTCCAGCATTAATTGTTCTAAATCAACCGGATTTAGGAACTGCCTTGGTAATGGTTAGCGTGATTTTTCCAATGTTGTATTGGTCAGGGGCTAGACCTTTTTATCTTTTTTTATTAGTTGCGCCCGTTTTTTCAATATTAACCGCTTTTAATGTCATTGCTTTTTCAATTTGGGCTTTAGTTATAGCAGCAGTCATTTTTTATGCAAATACAAAAATTATTTCAGGTGCTGGTTATTTTTTTGGTAATATATTTTTTGGTCTTCTGTCAAGACCCATCTGGGATACGCTCAATCCGTACCAGCAGAATAGGGTATTAACATTTATTTATCCAGAAAAAGACCCCTTAGGTGCTGCTTATCAGATAATACAAAGCAAAACTGCTATAGGCTCTGGAGGCTTATTTGGAAAAGGTTGGGGAGAAGGAACGCAAACTCATTTAAAATTTTTGCCAGTTCAGGAATCTGACTTCATTCTTTCAGTAATTGGAGAAGAATTAGGATTTATAGCTATAGTTGTCATTTTGATTACTTTCGGATATTTGATTAGTTCAGTAATTAGAAATTCTTTTTTATCAAAAGATAAATTTTCAAGCTTGAGCCTTATTGGCTTAGGATCCATACTTTTGGCTCACGTCTTTGTAAATACTGCAATGACTGTTGGCTTGATACCTGTAAAAGGCCTACCGCTTCCTTTTATTTCAGCAGGGGGGACGTTCCTCGTTACTAGCTACTTGATGATAGGGCTAATCATGAGATTTAGTATTCATTATTCTGATTGATGATAAAATTTTAAGATATTGTTGTTCTGTTTTTTATCGGGTAAATTATAATTCAAATTTTGTTTAATAAAATTGGTAATCATATGGTAAGATCATTCAAAATTATTTTCCTATTCACATTAATTCTTGCTAATAGTTCATTGATATATTCTCAAAGTTCTAAAAATTATGACAAAGAGTTAAGAAGGCTTAATGCTAAAATAGATAGGGTTCGAGTATTGGTAGATTCTCTAGAATTTAATGATAGACTACTGTTGCCAGAATTAATGTCTGCATTTAGGAAATCTGTTAGTAGTAAGGCCCAGCAAGATTCAATTACTGTTGTCATGATGAAGAGAATTAATACATTAAATAACAAAATCGCCAAGTTAGAAAATCAAGCTAAATTTATGGATAGTACTTCGCTCGAGATATATAACAAACTAGTTATGATTGAAAATAAAATTGTTACTCTTACTAACAGTTATAATGAAATGTCTCAAATGAAATCGGGGGCAATTGCTGCTACTGAGCCGCAGTTCAATGCGGCTAAATACAAAAAACATTACATGAAAAGTCTTGGTTTCTTTCAAAATCAAGAATACGATAGTGCTATTAAAGGGTTTGCAGAATTGGTTAGTTCTGATGCTACAAATGATTTAGCTGATAATTGTCAATATTGGCTTGCTGAGTGTTATTATTCAAAAAAAGACTTTAAAAGAGCCGTTGGAGAATTCGTAAAAGTATTTAATTATGCGGGCACAGATAAAGACGATGATGCGCAACTAAAACTTGGACTTGCATATCAAAGTATGGGTAGTATTGAAAAAGCAAAGCAGGAGTTTCAAAGATTAATTGATTACTTTCCTGGCAGTGAGTATTACCCCAAAGCAAAAGACGCACTGAGAAAGCTGTCCCTTGACTAATAAATACAAGAAATAAATCATGCCAAAACCAAAAAAAATATACTTTAGCACTACAGAAATTGTTCCATTTGCAAATGTGTCAAATTTCGCAAGTTTTTCAACTGTAGTACCAGCAATGCTTCAAGAATTAGGTCATGATATTAGAACCATCCTTCCTAAATATGGTTTTATTAGTGAACGTAAATATATACTTAGAGAGGTCATCAGATTAAGAGAAATTCCTTTTAAATTTCGTGAAGAGGAAGTATTTGCAAGCGCAAAGAGTGCATTCATTCCTAAGACTAGAGTCCAAGTTTATTTTCTTGAAAGTGAGAAATGGTTTCAGCCTCTGACAAATTTATTGTATAAATCTAAAAACGGTAGAATTTTAATGGATAATGTTGAGAGATATGCATATTTTTCTAAAGCTGTAATTAGTACTCTTCCTCATCTTTTTTGGGTCCCTGATATTTTTGTTTGCAATGGTTGGCAATCAGCTCTAATTCCAAATTATTACAAGAATGAATATGAGGGCATAAGCGATTTTTACAAGAAAATTAAAACAGTTTTAGTAATTCATGATCAAGATGAATATTCACAAGTAGATAGAGAAGAACTTGTTAGAATGGGAATTGATATTGATCCTAAAATTAAAGGTTCAAAATTAAATATATATGATGTTGCCAGTTATAGCGCTGATGCTATTTTAGTAATGAACAGGCCCGGTGAAAAAATATCTACAAATTTGCTCAAAAGATCTGCTTTTAAAGATAATAAAGACAAAATTACAGTTTTTGATCAAAAAGAGACTGAGGATGTAGACTTTAATGCGATGACTGAGTCTCTAGAAAAAGTCATATTTAATGCCACCTCTAGGTAATTAAGTCAATATAAATTATTTATTCAGTGATTACTGTAATTATCAAAGGCCAAATCTGAAAAGAGCATTTATTAACCAAAGATTTTCGGCTACTACCTTACTACTAATTACAATAAAAAATTTGGAACTTTTTAAACTATCCTGGGTTAGAAATTAATGAGAATTACCAGTTTCTTATCCACGATATATTCTTGCGGACTTTTACTTTTTTTTGCAAATTGTTCTGAAGAACCAATACATTCTGATCTTTCTAATATTAATCAATCGATTGATACTTTATTAATCACTTCCAGCGATATAACAGCTTTTAATTACCAAGTTTCTCCTGATATTGGTGGCTACAATAAACTATATATCGGAAACCAAAATGGTTTCAATTTTACAAGCTCGCTTTTAAAATTTTCTACAAATGGGTGGAGTACTTTTATTGATTCAAATGTGACTATGGATAGTTTATTTCTAAAAGTTTTTTCTGGAGATAGTTCTATTCCAATTGATAATAATTTGAAATTGTATTTTTCAAATGATTCGATATTTGATGAAAATAATAGTTCTTTAGCTGATTTGACCGATATTGATTTCTCAGCATGGATTAACTTAGGCTCGCCTTTAGTTGACGTTGTTATTGATACATCTGATACCGTTAGTCAATTTCAAGAAACTTCTCTGACATGGAGCTTGAGTAACATATCTCAGTCATTAATTGATACATCTAAATTTCATCGTACCTTTGCTTTGTCTTATGGGGCAGGCGAATCATTCACAGAGCTATTTAGCAGAGAATACAATTCTGGAAGCCTCGATCCAAAAATAGAGGTTTATTACAGAAATATTGTTGACCTTGGCTCAGATTCTACAATCATTGACACACTTACCAGAATTGTATACGTTTCAGAAGACTTATCTATTATTAAAAATGTGGAGAATGCTTTTAATGTAGATAATTCTATTTTTATTAGTCGAGCTAGGGGATATAGGTCAATCTTTAATATACCCTTTGATTCTCTTTCATTACCACCATATTCTGTAATTCGTTATGCCAACTTATCTTTATATCAAAAAGAGGATAATACTAATGATACTTTAAAGTCTTTTTCTGTTAGAATAGATCCGCTCAAAGTGGCAATTGATACTTCTTCTCAGGTTTTTGAATTAGATCCGTATGAATACCTAGGGCAGCATTATTCATCTGCAACAACAGCAAATGGCAAGCTTCAAATTCCTTTAAAATCATATTTTCAATCTATTTTAATGACAGATTCTATTAAAAACGTTGGATTTAAATTGTATTCAAATATGAGCAATGATTTATTCGATAGTTTGTCTTTTGATTTAAATAATGTAAATAATCGTTTGGAGATTTTTTATGTTTCTCCTTAATAGATTACTTAGAATAATAATATTTATATCAATATGTTTTTCTCAAGGGCCTACTAATGGTTATGGAATAGGTAGTCTTCAACAATGGTCTTCCGCCTCTGCTGGCGGAAACAGTTCTCTTGGCATGACTCCTTCTTACAGGAGTCATATTTCTCTATCAAATCCAACTACATGGTCAAATTTGAAGTTTACTTTTTTATCTATTGGTTACAATGGATTTGAGTCTACAATAAAAAATAATTCTAAAAATGGCTATTCAAATTTGCAATCTGCTCAACTTATTATTCCTATAAAACGAAAGCATGCTTTAGGTATTGAGCTTCATCCATATTCTTACCAAAGGGTCGATTTACTTGACTCATTAAGTTCTGAATTAATCGTTTTCGGAGATTCAGTTTCCATGGCAAAAGAATACAAGCAAGCTGGGGGTATAATGGCTTTTAATTTATCCGCAGCTTCATCAATCTTACCTAAGACGAGCATCGGTGTTACATTTCAACTTCTTTTTGGTTCTTCTAGGC
>CALKMQ010000177.1 GCA_938092125.1 uncultured bacterium | reverse complement strand
TTGAATGTGATATTTATTTCTTATCAAAAGGTAAAACCTCCTAACTATTAAAATTAAATTTTATTCTGTTTTTTAAAAATAATACTATGTTTTGTACTTGATTCTTGTTTGATGAGGTAAAAGTAGTCAAGTATTTGTTATTTATATTGATTCTATAACCTAAAATACTGTTTCCTTTAAGGTTTACGTCATAAATAGTATCATATGGAATAATTACAGGGTTTCTATTTAAAAACCTCACTACTCTAATATCCTTTTTAGTAAAAAGAGTGCCGGTTTTTTTTAACCACCTATTGAAAAAAAATAAAATTCCATCCGAGGCTTCTAATTGATAGTTTTTACTTAAACTTTTCATAAACCAAATGGGATTGAAAAAATACCTATCATTATCTTTTAAATTGTCTTGAAGCATACGAGTGTCACGCTCAAGCTTAATTTGGTCATTATAAAATAGAATTAAACTGTTTTTATCTGGAAATTTTTGATAATTAAATGGAGAAATCAATAAACTAGATAATGAATTAAAAAATTCAATATTTTCATAAACAATTTTATTTATTTCTGATATGTCAAAAATATATCGTATTTCATTATTATTTTTTGGTCTTAAACCAACTATCAAAGTATCCTCAGTTAAGATTTCCTTCAAAAGTAATTCAGGATTAGGACAATAAGAATTCTTACCATCTTTTGACATGGGCCAATTACCTTCGTAAAAACCATAATTATCTAAGTTATAATAAATATTTGCATTTGAAGTATTAGCAAATTCACCCCAATTGATTATAAGGCTAAGTTCATCACCATTTATAAAAATTGTTAACTCACCTCTGACTCGAGCCGAGATAACCCTCTCTTCATTAGAACTAACTTTTTTTAACGTTAATATTTTATTATCAATGACATTCTTTTTCCAACCTATGTCAATACAAAACAAAGCTTCTATAAAAACAAAAAATGCTATAAAAAAAATATTATACAATATATGCTAAAAAAAATCCCCGCAAAGCAGGGATTTAATTAGAAAAAATTTAATATTTATTGCAACGACATATAAAGACTGACGCAAGAAGAATCGGTATTAAACCAAGATCCCTCTAGATTCACATTTCCACTCACATTGTCAATAGAATATGTAAATGTTCTTTCGATTGTTGATTTAAAGTTGCCATACTCAAGGCTATTGCAAGCATCAGGATCAGTAATATATGAAGGATTATCAAAAGAGTTCACGCATACAGAATCCATTTTTACAGTAACGGTTGAGTTCGTCTCATTAGATGTCCAGGTTCCCGTTATTGCCGCACTTTGGCTACATTCAGTCGTCTCAATATTATATTGATTATGCTCATAGTAGTTATTGCAAAACTCTATAGGAGTATAATCGTAATATTCGTAATAAGAGTCACTACAACCTTCGCTATTGCTCCATGTGCCATAATAGTCCTCGCACTCATATTTAAGATTTACGCTTTGATCAAAAAACAATTGCAAACTCCCGTCGGACAATAACCAAAGATTATAGTTATCTATATAGGAATCAGCAAGAACATTTGAAGTGCTATCTTCTGTTTTTACACAACTAGAAAAAGAGTTAATAGAATCAGCGTACCAATCACCAATTATTGGGTTTGTCGCTTGAGAGTCACCGTCAGCATCCCAAAGATCATCAATCTGCTCTTCACAGCTTGAAAATAAAAGAGCAATAAACATTGTCACTGAGGACAAAAATAAAGTGCGAATCTTAAATAGTTTAGATATTATTTCCATAATATTCTCCTAAAAAGTAAACATTTATAATAATTATTCAGATAATACATTAAATATACCTAAAAAAAATTAATATTAGATATAGAAACAAAAAATTAATCCTAGAGCAAGTGTGCGTTCATTTCCCGAATGAATTTCTTTTTATCATCATTATTATGATCAAAATTTGCACCTATTATATTTTGACCATTTTTTCCCTTAATTAATAAAGCTCCGCTAGATATTTTCATCTCTTTCATCATTAATTTTCGTTCATTAGAAAGTCTATCAAAATCAAAATAATTTTTACTATAATAATTTGATAACATCATAATATCTAAAATTAATTTTATTGAATTTTCTTTTTCTAATTCAAAACTTTTCATCCATTTATAATATAAAAACAAGAATACTTCATAATTAAAATAGAGTTCACTAGAATCCTTGCGTTTTTTCCAATATAATCGATGATTATTATAAAAATTCATACTATCTGTAATCTCTGAGATGCTTAAATCGTTTTCTTTCAGAAAAGAAGTACTACTTAATGCTGTTTTTCTAACTCGTGTCTCTAAATCGTAAAACTTAGATATTTGATTTAGTTGTGCTTTTGATTTTCTTATAGCATCTTCTGGAGTTGTGGTAAAGCACTTAACAATGTTTAGCTGGATCATCCCAAAAAATAGCCAATCATTTTTAGTTATAATTTTTTTGTCGATAAAAGACTGAAGTTCTGGGAAATACTCTCTAAGTTTTAATCTTATTGATCTAATAATCTCTCTTTCTATCATCTTTGATGATTTCATTTTATAAATCTAATTCAATAGTTTCAATAGAATCTGGCTCAGATATAACTCTATTATAATTTTCATAAAAAGACAAATCCACATTTGTTAAAATAAAAATTATTAAAACGAGGATGATGACAATGAATAAAAGATATGTATATGTAGTGTTTTGTTTCATCTAGCACAATTTTTATGTTATGATAATCAAATCTTAAAAAAAAATTTTCGTAGTAGCTTAAAAAGAAATTTTAGAGTTGATGTAACTATTTCTTGCTTTATGTAGGGGTTTGAGTAAAAAAACTTTCCCCGACTAAATATCAAAACGAGTTCTTTTCGATTTAGACTTATAAATCTATAAATATACCAAATTACATAAGAGACAATTATTAATATGAATATTCTTAAATACATAGTGCGATGCTAAAAACATAATAAAATGTTTTTAGTGTAATCATTTTAGATATACCATTTTGTTAGAAAATAGTGTTTCATTGACAATCAATTGATAAAAGTAAACACCAGCAGCAACATCTTCCCTATTATTATTGGTACCATCCCAATTAATCTTTTTCAAACCTACTGGCATTCTATCACTTACTAAATTGCGTACTAGATTACCCATTATATCAAATATTTTAAGATCTACTTTAGAATCATTAGTTATGTAAAAATCAATAATAGTATTTGAATTGAAAGGGTTTGGATAGTTTTTCAACTCAATTGAATACTCTTCAGGATTTAATTTATCGTCAATAGTAAGATAATTTTTCTTTATTGAATTAATTAGTAGTTGATTACCCCCTACGTAATCATAACTTAATGCCCATATCATCATTCCGCCAAGATTGTTTTGCCTAGCATACTGGCATTTAAGACTAATTGATATTGAATCTTCAATGGTGATTATTTTATTTTGGGTAGAATTTATTAGAAAAGGCACTTGCCCTAAAAAATCCCAATAATAATCCCAGCCATTATTAATCAGCGGAGCATATTCACTATATATTTTCGTTAATACTTCGCCTGAAAAAGATTGGTTAATATTTGACGAATTATATTCTTTACCATAGAATGCTAATCCCATATTAACTTTTTCAGCGGGAATATTTCTTACATTAATGAGATAATTGATTCCTGTGCTTACGGAACCATCCTGGTCATTAATTGGAGAAGGATAAAGAGGCGCATTGTGCCCAGAATGATTACTCCATGATCCATGGAAATCATAAGTCATAGCATTAAAAAAATCTATATATTGTGATAAATACTCTAAATCATAATGTTGTCCAGACCAATCTGAAATTGGAATAGCCATCGATATTAGCCAATCTGGATGCCTATTATTGAAAGCTGCTTTGAGCTCAACGATAAAATCATTGAGGTTGTTTTTTTCAACAGAGTTAGAAGGGTGTTCCCAATCTATATCTACACCATCATAGCCATAATTTTCACATGTACTAATAATATTATTTATAAAAACAGACCTCGAATCTTCTGATAAAGTAGATGATGAAAAACCCCATGAGTTTCCCCAACCTCCAAAGCTTAGTAAAATTTTACCACCATCTTGGTGAATTTTATTTGTGATGGCTTCAGACATCATATTATCATAGCTTAAAATATTTCCGTCATTATCCGGCCACGCGAATGCATGAATTACATGAGTGATAATATCACTATCAATATTTTCAGGTGTTAGGTTGGTTTGGACCCATTGGGGATAATAACCGATAACTCGTTGCGAAAATGAGGCACTAAAAAATGTTATACATACGATTAATGTAGTAAATAATAATTTCATTTTTAACCAAAGATTAACAAATTAGTTCCAATTAGAGATGGCTAATTTAATTATTAAAACTAATAATTAAAAAACAAGGTCAATCTTTAGAAAAAAAATAAATTTACTTCAGTAGTATCATTTTTTTTGTACTATAAAACTCTTTTGTTTGTAGAACTAAAATGTATATACCTGCTGGGAGAGAAGAACCCGAATTGTTTTCACCTCTCCATATTACCTCTTTATATCCTGCTGGTTGAACAGCACTAGCTAAAGACTTTACATTCTCACCCCTAAGATTGTATATATTAGCATTTACAATTGTTTCAACTGGTAATTCATATTGTATTTTTGTTATAGGGTTAAATGGGTTTGGGTAATTCTGCTTTAATAAAAATGCATTTGGAGTAAGTTCGGTTTCTATTTTTAGCTGCTCTGCAAAACAACTGCCAACTTCATAGGTATGGGGATCTGCGGACGTATTTTTATCTAAGCCGTTATATGAATAGGTATAATAAAACTGTATTACATCGCCTTCATTTGCATTTATTTGAAACGGAACATTAGGGATAATATTATATCCTGGCGGGGTCCCACCTGTACTGTAGTAAAGTATGCAAGTTGGGTTTCCTACATGGCCTTGGCTTGGTATAAAAGTAAGGGTTGGGTTATTTATATCATCAGAAAATTCATAAGTATAGTCACCATTATCTGGACCACCAATGCATGATGGCGCCTCAATTATTTCAATTTCAAACGAGTTTGACTCAGAAGATAGGCCGTCATTGTCAGTTGCAATGACCTTGATAGTGTGATAACCTAATGAAATATCTTCCCAGAGGTATTCAAATGGTTCTTCATTTATTTCAGCTATAATTATGTTATTATCATAAAATTGAATTAATTCTATATTACCGTCAATATCAGTCGCGCTAGCATTAAGTTCTATAGTAGCACCCTGATAGTATGTTTCATTTAAATTTGAGGTATTTAGAGATACAGATGGTGATAGATTTTCAGAATTAGAAACGAAAACAGTTACATAATCTTCTGATGAGTGAGAATTATCGTCTACGATAAGTTTAAACTTATATACACCCTCAACCAATCCTGTGATATTAGTTTCTGCTGTTTGGGGTGTTACAATACTAACAGTATTAGGGCCATATATTTGAACCCATTGAAAGTTTAAATTATCTGTATCAACGTCTGTACTAAAGTTACCATTAAGAGTTGCAGTTGAATTTGGCAAAACTACTAGTAAATCCTCTCCGGCGTTTGATAATGGGGGATTATAATCTAAAGTCCTATTATACGTAAAATTTAACCTTCCTAGGTTGAATCCGCCTTGAGTAAAGACAATCCTTAGTACATGTTTACCTGCATTGAGTTCAATATTTTGAGAATAACCCGTCTGCCAATTATACCAATCACCAGTATTAGTAGTATAAATGTCATCACTAACTTTCTGCTCATTAATTTCAAAATAAAAAGGACCACCTCCTCCTGCAATATCTGAAGCATATCTGTATTCTAGATCATAATAGCCAGCGGTAAGAACATTGACAGAGTATTCTACCCATTCACCTGGGTCAATCCAGCCCAGAGTTGGTCCTTCGGTATTTCCAGAATACTCAACATCAACGTATTCATCGGTCCTATACGTTCCTTCATTATTAAGTGAATTATCAAAATATGAAATATTTTGACCTAGGCCGCCTTCAAAAAAATCATATTTACCCGGTTCAATAGTTCCGGGGATATTGTTTTCAGAATTGTTATAGGCTAGCTGTTCCCCAACAACAATTGTAATAAAATTTGTCAAACCAAATTCAGAACCAGAAAACATTTTCCCATAAATATTATGAGTCCCCAAAGAAAGATTTTGAGCTGTGAAATCAAATGGTTGGGATGTTACCTCCCCAATCAGATTGCCATTATCATAAAACTCTACTCTTGTGATATTTTGATTTTGCGTTTCAAAGTTAATTAAAGCACTGCCATTTATATATGACTGATCGAAATCTGTTTGTATAGAACCTATTATAGCTTCTCCTCTATTTGTCCCCATTTCTCCTGGGTTTACGGTTAATTGATATCCATCAGAAAAAGATACTAATAAGGGTTCTTCTCTATAATTATGGGCAACATATGTAATCTGTCCATTTTTATTGAAACTAGCAGCAATCGGCCAGTTTGCTGTGATTTCAGATCTGTACTGTCCTAATGCATTCATACTATGCAACCAGTAATATGTCTGAGCATCTGAGATTCCAAACTTTAAAATTCTATCTGGATTTGAATTGTATAGTTCAATTGCAGAAGGAGCATCTATATATGCGAGGTATTTCCAAAACACATCATGCCATAAATTTGGATTTATTTCATTGTTTAAAATCCCTGTATTGTTCGTGATCTCAGCCCATAGACTAGTAGTGTATTCTAAATTATGAGACAAATAAAAAGAACCGCCATGAATAGGATACATTTCAATACCGTAGGAAGCTGCTATATCATTGGTCCAGAATGTCCCATTGTCATATGAATTCCCCCAAACCCTTGAGACCAAGCTATATTGTTGATTGTCACCAAAGTTTCTATCGTACATATCAAACCAATACTCATCAATAGCTGTTCTTTCAGTTGTATATAAATAAATACCTAGGTCTCTGATCTCATCATTACCTGTAACGCTTCCCCAGTGTATTAATGAGGAATTAAACTGCATGCTTTCGGAGGTAGACTCCTGGTCATTTCCTTGAGGGAACGTAGCAAATCCATTTGCCCAACAGTGTCCTGCAAAAGGGCTAAAACTTCTTAAAAAAGGATAGTTAGGATCTTCCCTATCTGATGATGCAGCGTCTCTCACTAAATGATTTACCATCTCTCCCCATTCGTCTGCCCAACCCGGTTCAAATTGTTCTATAAAAGATGCAGCATGGATAAAATAACCCCAATGAAAATGATGATCGTTAATATTATTATCTTGACCATGCCCTGAGGGATAACCAATTAATGTGGACCAAGTAGAATTGTAATAAAAAATAAATGCGACTTCAGATGAAGACGCTGTTAACCAATCTTCTAGCCTATTTTTAACAGTCTCAATCATTTGATCTCTTGCTTCTGTATCACCTACCTTATGAGCTATTCTAGCAGTTTGAACTAAGCGGTTCATGACTTGGCCTTCGTTGTAAGAGTCGGTCCAAGTTGCAAGTTGATTATTCTCAATTTGTGAGATTTTATTTTGTAAATCTGCTGGATTATAACTATCACTATAATGAGGCAAATCTGGTAAAGTAGGAAGAATACCGGAAAATACATTTTTTGTGCTGAAATTATTTCCATCCAACATTTTTAGTTCACCTCTAACGCTATTGTATGAGTATTCGTGCGGATAAGGTGACTCATCAGATAAATTATTCCACTGGTGAGGGAGTAAACCTTGTAAAATATTTTCGTATAAGCCTTCTTTTATGTCTACATCTATTAGAAAATCAGTATATAATACTGAATTGTTATTATCATAAGACCATTCTACTGAAGTATTCTGAGGAAAAACATAGGCGTATTTCTGTAAATCCGCGACAACTGAATTAAGATTGCTATAATTTTGTGGCAACATAACAAGCGACCAATAATTTTGCCCATTTAAGCTGGAAGTATACTTATTACCAGATTGTTGCCAAGAACTTCCATTAGGAGCATAAATAACAAAATCTGCTCCATTCCTGGCATTTTCTATTATAATTTTTTCACTTGAAATAGTAACTTGACCAAGATTTACTTCAATTTCAACGTCTGAGTTAGTGTCTTTATTAAAATAAATAAAAGGCATGCCAATTCCGGAGGTAGCTTTAAGAGAATTATTTGTATCTGTC
>CALKMQ010000176.1 GCA_938092125.1 uncultured bacterium | reverse complement strand
ATACTGTATTTTTCAAGCAAAGTTTTTAATTATCAATAACCTTGAATATTTTTTCTCCCGGTTTTACCATTTTATATTTCTCTCTGGCAATTTTTTCGATATAGTTTAAATCATTTTCTATTTTATTTTTTTCATTTTTTAGTGTTTCTCGTTCTGCTCGTAAGTTTGCAATTTTGTTCTGAATCAACTTTCGCTCATTTTTTATTTTATAAAGTTTTAGTAATCCATGGTCACCAAAAACAAATATAATTACCAAACTAAGACCTATTAAAAATACTAATCCTTGAAAAAATTGTTTTTGAAATACAGTTATAGATTTAGGTTTTGATCTTTTAGTATTTCTTTTTGAAAAGTTTCTTCTCATCCACTTTTACCAAGACATTCCATTGAGGGGAGAGAAGATGAACCCTTTAATTCTTCTTCTATCCTCAGTAACTGATTATATTTAGCGACTCTATCGCTTCTGGATATAGATCCGGTTTTTATTTGGCCCATTCCCATTGCAACTGAAAAATCAGCTATAAAAGTATCCTCTGTTTCGCCAGACCTATGTGAAATAACAGCTCCATAACCGACCTTCCTAGCAAGATTCACAGCTTGTATTGTCTCCGAAACAGTCCCAATTTGATTTAACTTGATTAATATTGAATTCATTGACTTTTGATCAATCGCTTTCTGTAACCTATCTATATTTGTTACAGTTAAGTCATCTCCTACAATTTGTATGCTTTTGCCGAGTTTTTTATTGAGCTTTGTCCATCCTTCCCAATCGTTCTCATCTAATCCATCTTCAATTGATATTATTGGATATTTTTTAACTAAAGAAGCTAGATATTCGACCATTTCATCAGATGAGAATGCTTTTTTCTCTGAATCTAAATTGTACTTTCCATCGTCAAATAATTCACTTGCGGCCACATCCAAGGCAATAAAAACTTCTTCTCCTGGCTTGTAACCTGCTTTTTCAATTGAGTTTAATATTATATCTATCGCTTCTTCATTTGATTTAAGGTTTGGTGCAAAACCACCCTCATCTCCAACAGCAGTATTTAAACCCTTTTTATGGAGCTCTGATTTTAGGCTGTGAAAAATTTCTGTTCCAATACGAAGAGCGTGAGAAAACGTACTAGCACCAAAAGGGAATATCATAAATTCTTGAATATCTACGGTATTATTTGCATGACTACCACCATTTAAAATATTCATCATAGGAACAGGCATTTTAAAATTATCATTTACGCCAAGGTGCTTATATAGAGGAATGTTTTTATTATTTGATGCTGCCCTAACTGAAGCAAGTGAAACGCCAAGAATTGCGTTTGCGCCTAAAACAGATTTATTTTCAGTACCATCAAGTTCAATCATAATTTTATCAATTTTTGATTGATTGTTAATGTCTAGTCCTTTTAAGACTCTATTAATTTTATCATTTACATTATGGACAGCTTTTAATACGCCCTTGCCATTATATCTACCTTTATCTCCATCTCTCAATTCGACTGCTTCGAACTTGCCTGTTGATGCACCCGAAGGGACAGCTGCCCTACCAGAAACTCCGTTTTCTAAAAAAACGTCAACTTCTACAGTCGGATTACCTCGAGAGTCTAATATTTCTCTAGCGCTAATTTTTTTTATATTTGATTTCATAAATTATTCCACGATTTTGATTGTTTAAAATTAAATTTGACTAGCTTTGAGAAACAACCAATATAACCTTGCAATTCAGAGCAGGAACTTTTAATCTGCTATTCTGTTAAAATGATTCATGATTAAAGTTAAAAAGTTATTAAAAAGTAATTATGCTGCTTGGGACAATTTTGTTCTTAGAGCAAATAATGGAACAATTTTTCATTTAAGGGACTTTCTAAACTATCATCCCAAAAATAGGTTTAAAGATTTTAGTTTAGAATTCCACAAGAACAATAGTCTTCTATCTGTTATTCCAGCTGCAGTGGTATTAAAAAACAATAAGAAATTATTTGTTTCTCATCCAGGGGCATCATTTGCTTCTTTTGTAACCAAAGAAGACTTCTCAATTAAAGATTCTTTTGAGGTTGTAGAAAAGCTCGTTAATTACACAAGAAGTGAAGGTTTTGATGGGATTCAGTTGAAAACTCCACCAGCATTTTATTCAAAAAGATTATCAAACTATGTAGAATATGCATTGTTATCAAGCGGGTTTAATTATTTAAACAGAGAAGTAACAAGTACTCTTTTCATTGAGGAAAATGAGCATGCGATATTAAAAAAGTTCAAATCATCACATTCAAGGGCAGTGAGAAAATCACAAAACTTGGGTGTTGAAATAAAAATAACTAATCAGGTTGATGAGTTTTTTTTGATGCTTCAGAAAAATCTAAAAATTAGACATGGTGTTACTCCAACACATACGATTGACGAATTAAAATTATTAATGAAAATTTTCCCAGACTCAATTAATATTTTTGGTGCTTTTTATAAAAATCAGATGATTGCAGGTGTCTTAAATTTCATTGTGAAGGAAGGTGTCGCATTAGCTTTCTATATAAGTCATAAAAATGATTATCAGGAATTAAGGCCTTTAAATCTCTTGTTTTTCAATGTCTTTAAATGGGCTATTAAACAAAAAATAAAAGTATATGATTTTGGTACTTTTACGGTCGACGGTGTGGCAAATATGGGTTTAGGAAGATTTAAAGAAAATTTTGGAGCTAGCGGCGTATTTAGAGATAGTTTTCAAAAATTATTTTAAATAAATGTCAATAAAAAATCTAGGTAAAGAATCGTTAATCTATGGCACTGGGCATGTACTGGCCAGGCTAGTAACATTTTTTCTTTTACCTATTTACACTCACGTATTTACTCCTGAAGAGTACGGTGTTATTTCTCTTGCCTATGCTTTTATTGGTATAGCATTAATGGTATATCGATATGGTATGGATACTGCATTAATGAAATATTCAGTGCAATTAAGCGACGATGAAAAAGCAACGCATATTTCAACAATATATTTACTGCAATTATTTAGTTCTGCTGTTTTTTCAGGAGTATTGTTTTTAATAAGAAACCACGTATCTGAAGTTATCCTAGGTGTGGTAAAGCCAGAATGGATTATAATTTTATCAGGGATCCTTTTTTTGGATAATTTATGGAATCATCATGTTCTATTACTAAGAGCTGAAAACAAACCGTTTCTTTATATATTTTTCAGCCTTGGGAACGTTATCTTGACGATGGCTTTCAATATTTTACTTGTTATCAAATGGAACCTAGGTATTGAGGGTGTTTTAATTTCAAACTTGATGGCTTCTGGTTTTATCTTTATTGCTTCAATGCCAGTTGTGATTAGAAAAATAAAGATACTCCAAATTAGATCAGAAGTAGTAAAAAACATTTTGAGCTTTGCGCTTCCATTTCTTCCTGCGGGTATTTTTACTATGATTATGGAATTATCTAATCGATATATGCTTGAATGGTTTGAGGGCACCTATGCCGTAGGTTTGTTTTCAGCTGGATACAAACTCGGAATATTTGGATTAATTATCGTTATGGGATTTAATATGGGATGGACGCCATATTTTTTAAAACGAATAAAAGAAAAAGACGCTAAAGTAGATTTTTCATCGATAGCCTCTTTGTTTTTAGGGTTTTTAGGGTTTGTTGTTGTTCTGGTTTCTTTGTGGTCTTCAGAAATTGTTCGTTTTAATATTGGTAGTTATCATTTGATAGGGAACAATTATTGGGATTCAGAAAAAATTATTCCAATAGTCTTATTAGGTTACTTTTTCTTCGGGACTTACATAATTCAATTGCCTGGAATTTATTCAAAAAAGATAACGAGGTGGGTACCAATTTTTAGAGCGATTGGGGCTATCACAAACATTTTCTTAAATATTCTTTTAATCCCTCAATATGGTATTGTTGGCTCTGCTTGTGCAACTGCAGTTGCTTTTTTATTAA
>CALKMQ010000175.1 GCA_938092125.1 uncultured bacterium | reverse complement strand
AATATTTGGGGCCAAACTCCAAAATCCAAACCTTTTATCAAGAACACCAGTTACTAAACTTAAACCTGATGGGATGACACTTAATGGATCTCTTATCATATATAAGATTCTAGAATCAGGAAATCTTTTTTGAAAAGAGGGAAGATTTGTGCTTAGAGAAAATAGTTTTCCTATGTAAGGCAAATCTTTTTTATATGCATTCCTTGCCCAAACATTTTCATACCAATCAAAATCCCTTTTACTAGTATCCCTATATTCTGGATCAAAATATTTAAAAAGATCTTCATCTGCAAATGAAAACAAAAATCCGTAGAGAAAGAAGCCATCAAAATATCTAAAAAATAGACCAACGTCATCTGTTTCAATAGAGGTTAAACTTGTTTTATGTGCTTCAGTTGAATGGTGACGTGCTGGGCTTAATTTTTCTAAGAGTGGTAAAAATGGTTTTATTACTTTTTGAAGAATTATTGAAGGATAGATTAATTGCCAAAGTTGAGACCCTCTACCGATACCACTATTAATTAAATATCTTTGTAAAAAAGTAGTGCCAGATCTAGGGTTCCCAACAATTACAATTGGTTTATGTAGACTAGGTTTTCGAGCTATTTTGTAAAAGATTTTATCAATAAATAAGAAAATTGAAACAAACAATCGCATCAAACTTAGAAAAAAACCAGTAGTAATTGGATTGAACCATGTTCCAAATGTGTTTCCAACGATCTTATAGGCTTTTAATTTTCTGTTTATATTCATTACTTGTTATAAATATGAAATTTAAGGATATCAAAATTGTTTTAAGTTTTGATAGAATTTATTTAACTATTTGACGCATTAAGAGTCTAATAGTTAAAATTTTATTAATCAAATAATTGAATGGTCAAGGTCTTATTTATTTAGAAAAAAATTATGAACTATAAAATTAATATTTTACTAATGCTGATGTTGGTATTAAAAACAGATTTAAATGCACAAGTATTTGATGGTTATACACTTTTTTCACCTACCGGAGGTGGGCCTAGTGGAGCTACAGGGGGGACTAGTTATCTTTATGATAATGATTATAATATTATTCATACATGGATTCATTCTAGAGGTGCTGCAAGCATGCCGTATCTACTGCCTGACAGTTCAATCATATATCCTTTTAGAGTAGAAAATCCCACTATGAGTGCCGGAGGCGTAGGTGGCGGAGTCGCTCACATTGCTTGGGATGGGACTATACTATGGGAATACATTATATCAAATCAAACCTATCAACATCATCATGATGTCCAGCCTCTTCCGAATGGGAATATATTGGTTATCGCATGGGAGAAAAAAACAGCAACTGAAGCATACTCTATGGGTAGAGCATCTCTTGATAATCCATTAAATGAAATGTGGTCAACTGCAATCTTAGAGCTTGAAATGACGCCGTCGAATGGTGCAAATATTGTTTGGGAATGGCACTTGTGGGATCATTTAGTTCAAGATTCAGATCAAAGTTTACCAGGTTATGGAACAGTGTCTACTCATCCAGAATTAATGGATATTAACTATGGTGAAGTCGGTGGAGGAGGAGGACCAGGCGGTAGTAATGCAGACTGGATGCATATTAATGCGATAGATTACAATCCTTCTCTAGATCAGATTGTAATTAGTTCTAGACACCAAAATGAAATATATATAATTGATCACAGTACAACTACCGCTGAAGCTGCAGGACATACTGGCGGGAACTCAGGTAAAGGAGGCGATTTCTTATATCGCTGGGGTAATCCCTCTGCATATGATCGAGGCTCGAATTCATCTCAGAGATTAGATAGTCAGCATGGAGTAAACTGGATCAAAGAAGGCTATCCCGGGGAAGGAAATTTAATTTTATTCAATAATAATTATGGAAATTTAACCTCTGCTGTTTTTGAAATTTCGCCACCTCTAAATTCAGACAGCACTAATTATATTATCAACGAAACAGATCCCTTTGGTCCAAATGATTTAGAGTGGATGCATACAGGTGATTTTCATTCAAATGTTCAAAGTGGAGCGTTTAGATTATCAAATGGTAATACTCTGATTTCAGTTGCTGATGATGCTACAATCTTTGAAGTCGATTCATTAGGTAATACAGTCTGGGATTACGATTATCCGGGTGCGAACATTATGATAGCTAGATCACAGAAATATTCAATTGATTTTTTTGGAGGAAGTGACTCAACAGGTTTTCCCGATTATATTATTGGCGATGTAAACTTTGACTCTTCCAATGATGTCTTTGACTTGATATACGTTGTCGATATGCATTACGGTTTTTATCCCAAAACTCCACCTGCAGATATCAATGAAGATTCAGAAGTAAATTTTCAAGATGTAATGGCTCTTATTTATCAAGTAATGAACTATCTTCGTTGATCTCGAAAAATAAAGAATTCTCTATCAAATTTTGGATTACCAAGCAGGTAATTGAAAATCCCTTAAAGTCAATTTTATTCCCCCTTGCCTTTACCTCAATTTTTGGATTAGGCATGACATTTATTGTCGTTGATGATGATATGCTCGCAATGCTTCCAAATAATATGAGCTCAAAGCTATCCTGGGATGCGGTGCAGGATGAATTTGGAAGCACAGAATCTATTTTTATCGCATTTGGTAATAAAGATAAAACTATCTTTAATAAAAGCACTTTTTCTTATCTTTGGAAATTAACAAATGAATTAGAATCTCAACCTGAGATAAAAAAAGTTACAAGCCTTTCAAATTTGCCAAAAATTGAAAATGTTGATGATTTTTTAGAGGTCCACTCATTGCAACCAAGCGAAGAATTAGATGCTATTCAAATAAATGAAATAAAAAAATATTTATATGATAATCAGTCTATTAGAGCGAGGTCAATAAGCAAAGATGGTGATTATTTCAATATAATGGTACAACCCAACGATAGTATTGCTCATAATATTGTTAGAGATATCGTTGTAGAGATAGGGGATAGCTTATTATCTAAAAATTATGAAATACATTATGGTGGGACCGCATACATAACTGGATCTGTACCAGGTATGATAAAAAATGATATATCAAAACTACTTGGAGTTGGTCTTGTTTTGATGAGTCTGATTTTATTGGTCAACATTCGGGATTTATTTGCGGTAGGGATGATATTCTCTGTCATTATCCAGTCTCTAATTGTTATGGCTGGATTGATGGGTTGGGTAGTTTATTTGACCGGATCAGAAAATTTTTATTTCACCATTATAAATTCATCAATGCCAATAATTTTACTTACAATTGCAAATTCAGATGGAGTTCATGTTGTTACAAAATTTTTTAAAGAGATGAGGGGTAGTGGTGATACAAAAAAATCAATAGCTAAATCTATAGATACACTATTCGCACCAATATTTTTAACGAGTATTACGACAATTGCAGCGTTTCTTGCTCTTTATTTTGCGCCAATAAATCAACTAATGGGTTATGGGATATGCCTAAGTGCTGGGATATTATATGCTTTTATTTTAAGTCTCACTTTTTTACCAGCAGCAATGTCGTTAAAGAAATGGAATTTAAATTCAAATGCAATTTCGCAAAATGGACATCTAGAAAATATAATTGCAAAATTTGGCAAATTAGTAATTTCAAAACCAAAATTAATTTTAGTAGTTGGAATGATAATTATGTTTGTTGGAACTGCGGGATTATCAGCGCTAAAAGTAGATGTTAATATCGCAAATTTTTTTAAAGAAGGTACTGATTTTAGGAATAGTATTGATTTTATAGATCAAGAGATGACGGGTACAATGGATGTACGTATTAGAGTAGAAGCACCTGTCAAGGACCCTAATACATTGAATGAAATTCAGAATATGCAAAAATTATTGAACAGCAACCCAAAGGTAACAACTAGCTATTCCATAGTGGACGTTGTTAAACAAATGCATCGCATATTTATGGATGATAATCCTGAATTTGAAATCGTTCCTAAAGATGAAAAAAAAGTAAGCAACTTATTAATGATGTATTCAATATCCGGAGATCAAGATGACTTAAATACAATAGTTGATTATAATTATAAAGTGGGGCTAATAACTGCTTTAAGTCGAGTTATGAGTACAGAAGAAATTATTCAGTTCGTAAAAAAAATTGAAGATCAGGTATTTAGCTTTAAGCATATTAGTAATACGTCAATAACCGGAATGGCTATTGTGATTAGAGATTTAATTTATTTGGTTATTGAATCTTCAATAATAAGTATTTTTTCATCAATTATACTTATTTGTCTAATTACATCAATATTTTTTAAGAACTTTTCATGGGGCTTCCTTTCAATAGTTCCACTTGTCGCGGCGATCTTAATTAATTTTGGTTTTATGGGTATTGCAGGTATTCATTTGAGTCATGTAACGGCACTTTTGTCATCAGTCATTATCGGTGTTGGTGTTGATTTTTCTATTCATTACATTTATCAATACAGAAGATTAATCAAGGACAAATTTCGTAATGGGATATCAAATAAAGTTATAAATGAGGTTGGCTATCCAATCGTTTTAGATGCAGCATCGAATATGTCTTTTGGAGCCTTATTATTTTCTACTTTCATTCCCGTCCAATACGTTGGTGGTTTAATGGTGTTTGCAATGTTTTCTACAGCTTTCGGCACATTAACATTGCTTGCAGCTTCAGTTGAATTATTAAAAACTAGTTATTCAAAATGATTAAACTATTTGTTATTTGCTCGATTCAATTTTTTCTTCTAATAAATAATTTATTAGCACAAACTGGTTACGAATTAGCTAAGAAGCTTGATAATAAAGATAAGCCTCAAAATATAACTAGCCGAATTTCGATGACTTTGACTAATGCTAAAAATAAATCTCGTAAAAATGTAATGATATCAAAAACAGCAAATCAGAGCCAAAAACAGATGATTTGGGTTTTAGAGCCTAAGTCTGATAGAGGTATGTCATTTTTGAAGATCGAGCGTGAAGACAGGAAGACTGAAATGCGTATATGGTTACCTGCCTTTAACAAAATTCGAAGAATTAATGCAAACAGAAGAAGTAATTCTTTTATGGGTTCAGATCTTAGTTATGAAGATATGATAAGTCGGTCAATTGATGATAATACATATTTAAGACTTGAAGATGATAAGATTGGGGAAGAAGATTGTTATGTTTTGGAAGTCATACCAAAAAAAAGCATTACTACATCGTACTCAAAACATAGAACATGGATTTCAAAAGAAAATTTTCAAATTGTGCAGGAAATTTCCTTTGATAAAAAAAATAAGCTAAAAAAAATCAAAAAATTCCATTATGCCTATGTGAATGATTATGAGATAATATCAAAAATTTATGTTGAAGATTTGCAGAAAAAGCACAAAACTGATATTTATTTTGACCAGGTTAAGGTAGATACAAAAATGGATGAAAAAATATTTCAAGAAAAAAGTTTAAAACGGTTACCGCTTAATTAAAAAATATCAATAAAAAACTGACCCTCTTTTAGGTTTAATGTTTTTGATCCATTCTGGTATACTTTTTTTATCTGCTGTCATTCTTTCTATTGATGAAGAAAAACCAATCATATCCCATATCTCAAATGGACCAAAACGCCACCCAAAACCCCACTTCATAGCATTATCTATATCCTTATAAGAATCTGATATTTCATGTACTCGATTTGCACAATAGAGGAGCATCTCTGATAGCATCGTCCAGAAGAATTTTCCATACTTTGATTCCAGGTTTATTAAGGCATTTATTTGTTGTGAAACATTACTTCCTTGAACAATATCTTCATTTAATCCTAAATTTATTTTTTTCATGGACCTGTATTTTTTATTATGTAAATCAAAAACAAGAATATTTCCATTATTATCTTTTTTATAAAAACCACCTTTTGCTTTTTGACCAAGGCTCCCTTTACCAATAAGAATTTCCATGACTTCGGGTATCTCAAACATGTCTATCGATTCATCATGAGTAGACTTTTTATAAGTAGTCATTGCTACACTTTTTAAGACATCGAGGCCAATTATATCTGCTGTCCTAAATGTTGCGCTTTTAGGTCTTCCGCTAATAGATCCTGTTAGTACATCGACTGTTTCGATATCAATTTCCATTTTTAGGGCAATATTTATAGTAGACATTAGACCGAAAATACCAATGCGATTTCCAATAAAATTAGGGCAATCTTTTGCGGGCACAATTCCTTTACCTAATATATTTTTTCCAAAATTGGATATTGTATTATAAGTTTCAGAGGATGTCTCTTCGCCTCTAATTAATTCCAATAAATGCATGTACCTAGGTGGGTTAAAAAAATGAGAGACCATGAATTTATTTTTTAATTCTGGAGAAAATTTTTGTGAGAGCTCTTTAAGAGTCAACCCCGATGTATTTGTTGTCAAAATAGCTGATTTTTTTAGGAGAGGTAATATGGTATCATAGACTTTAAGTTTTATATCAAGGTCCTCAGCAACCGCTTCTAAAACCCAGTCTGCTTGCGTAATTTTTTCAAGATCTGATTTATAGCTACAAGGAACTATTAAATTAATATATTCAGGATTTTCTAATGGAGCAGGTTTTAACGTTTTTAAACGGTTCTTACCATTTGTTGCTAATTCATTCGAAATATCAAATAAATATGTTTTAATACCTTTATTAGCAAAAACAGCGGCTAGCTGTGCCCCCATTATTCCGGCACCTAAAACGGCAATATTTTTAAATGGATTGTTTGGATGCAAATGGATTCAGGTCGTTGTCTTGACTATTGATTAATTTGGCCAAGCCTTCGGTATTTTTCTTGATATTTTTTATATAACATTTTTTGATGATTATTCAAGTCGACTTCTCGACCTTGAATAAAAGCCATTAAAATTTTGGGATTCATTTCCATAGGTGGGATGTCAGAGATAAAAAAAGTAGCATCTTTACCAATGTCAAGAGACCCAACCATGTTATCGATATCAAGAATTTCTGCGGCACTTAACGTTATAGATCGCAGGGCTTCACTTTTTTCTAAACCATAAGCTGCTGCTCGCATAGCTTCGTTTGGAAGATTTCGTATATTACCATCGTGAGGATACCCTATTCTAGTGCTCAAACAAAATTGCACACCACCTTTCTTTAATAAGTAGGGTATTTGGTATGGCAAGTGTATAGGCTCAAATCTCCTTGATGGAATTTTTTCAACTTTATCTAAAATAACAGGAATATTGTTTTTAACAAGAAAGTCAGTTAATCGCCAGCTATCCGCGCCACCGACAATGATAATTTTCAAGTTGTTTTCTTTCGCCCAATCAACGGCAGATATAATTTGCCTAGCTTCAGCAGCATGTATGTAGATTCTTTTCTTTTCAATAATGAAGGGAATCATTGATTCAAGTCTTAGGTCAACTTTCTGTCTATCTTCAGATAGTCTATTTCTTTGTTTTATTATTTGAAAATATGCCCTTACATCTCGTACCATGTCATCAAGTTTTCTGATGGATGTTTGCATCTCTTCGCGCTGCTTTTTTTCAGATTTTTTTATATTCTTGCCGTATCTGATACTCATAGATGGCCAATTTATGTGTAGACCTGAGGGGTGTTTTAAAGTTGCATGCTCGTTAGTCCATCCATCGAGCATCATGACTGAAGATTGGCCTGAAACTCGCCCACCGGCCGGAACAGAATTGGCAATAAGGACGCCATTTGATCTCGTGATAGGTATAAGTTCAGAATCAGGATTATAACTTACATTTGCTTTTACATTTGGGTTGATTGAGCCACTTTCAGCAAAGTCATGTGTTTGCCGAACTAAACCAATCTCCACTAATCCAATTCTAGTTAAAGGCGCGATGTAACTTGGAACTATGTGTTTACCAAAAACATCATAAACGTCTGTTTCTGGTGACGCCATAATATTTTTTTCAATTCTAACTATTTTACCTTTTGAAAATAATATGTCATAGCCTTCAAGGACTTCAGTAGAAACAGTATGGAGGATACCACCTTTTAGGAGAATAGGTCTTTTTTGTTCTTTTCCAGGAATTTGATCGTTCGATAATGCAATAGAAAAAGTAAAAATTAATAGTATGATTTTATTCATTGTAGACACCTGTATCATCTAAAATATCACAATTGTGACCCTGGTGATACATTTTTGAATTTGTATTTTTACTGGTATTGGCGCCAGTACCGCCTTTAATCGATAATATTTTTTGGATTATATCTATTCTTAATTGTTCATCTCTCTCTTCAAGTATTTTATTTCCAGTTTTAGAAAAGTATCTAATACCATCAATCCAAGTTTCTTCAACTTTGCTATAAATTGATAAAGGTTCACCATCCCATATTACAAAATCAGCATCTTTTTTTGGCTCTAAAGACCCAACAAATTTGTCTATTTTTAATTGTTTTGCAGGATTAATAGTTACCAGTTTTAACGCCTCATTTGGATCAAGGTTCCCATACTGAATGGCTTTTGCTGCTTCGGTATTTAATCGCCTTGCAAGCTCACTATCATCTGAATTAAAAGAAACTATAACGTTGCTTTTTGCCATCATACTTCCATTATAAGGAATTGCGTCAATAACTTCATATTTATATTGCCACCAATCTGAAAAAGTAGATGCCCCTGCTCCATGCTCTGCAATTCTATCTGCAACTTTATAGCCTTCAAGAACATGTTGAAACGTCGCAATTTTAAATCCAAAATCTTCTGCGACCCTAGTTAGCATTAATATCTCATCTTGCCTATATGAGTGACAATGGACCAATCTTTTTCCTTCAAGTATTTCGACGATTGCATCAAGTTCAAGATCTTTCCTAGGAGGAACTTTTGTACGTTGATATTTTGAATTTCGAGCATAGTTATCATTTTCATGTTTGTAATCTAAAGCGGCTCTAAAAGCATCTCGAATGACTTGCTCGACGCCCATTCTCGTTTGTGGATATCTATTTGTACCACTCCAATTAGATTGTTTTACATTTTCGCCTAACGCAAACTTTATTCCTTCTGGTGCACCTTTAAACAATAGACTGTTAGCATCAGCTCCCCATCGTAGTTTAATTACAGCATTCTGTCCGCCAATAGGGTTTGCCGATCCATGCAATACATTAGCCGTGGTCAATCCACCACCAAGTTGTCTGTAGATATTTATGTCAGTTGGGTCCAGCACATCTCTCATTCTAACTTCAGAGGTAATATACTGTGTGCCTTCGTTAATACTACTAGCGGCAGAATGACTATGACAATCGATAAGTCCTGGTGTTATATGTTTGCCTGCTCCTTCAATAACAATGGCACTACCTTGAGGGACTGTAATATCAGGTGCAACTTGTTCTATTTTCCCACCAACAAATAATATATCCCATTCAGCTAAGGTACCTTTTGGTCCACATGTCCATAATGTTGCATCATTAATTAATATGGCATTCGGTTGAGCATATTCTTTTAAAAGACCATATGCCCCATCAGGAGAATAGACCGACAAAGAACTAGGCGATTCAGGCTCAAGTTTTTTACCAACTTTGCTAATTTTAATATCTGCTTGGAATGGGAAAGACTCACTACTTAAGTTTTTTGTCGTTCCAATTATTTGAGATTCTGTTAGTTTGCCGTTAAATGTTATTGGACCTTTTTGTCCAATGTTTTGGCCATTGATTGTAAATGAAATGGATGATTCGAAAATATCGATGTTGTACAATTCAACTATTTTTCCTTGAAATAATAGAGATCCTTTATATACGATATCTTGAGACTCTTTTAATTGGTTTTTTAGAATGTCTTCAATTTTTAATTCATAGGCCGAACCATTATATTTTAAAGACCAATCACCTAAAAAAGAGGGTGTTTTTTTTGATGCGATATATATTTCTTCCCCTTCAATCCACAAGCTGACAACTTTTGAAGTTGGTACAAAATAGTCACCATCAACAATTACAAGATTTGCATCATATCCTTTGGCAACTTTACCCATCGATTTTTCCAACCCTAGAGCTTCAGCTGGTTGGGTTGTTAATGCTGCAAGAACGATATCTTTACTAAGCCCTCGATCAATAATTCTTTCAAGGTTTTTACGAAATTCTGATTTTTTTAATAAACGATGACTTGTAATAGAAAAATCATGGCCAGCTCTATTAAGGTAAGATAGATTGTCTGGAGCCATATCCCAATGTTTGAGTTCTGCAGTTGTGTATTGGAGGTCACTCATGTACTTAGTTACGCTGGGTTTTGAAGGGAAATCGATAGGCATAATAAAAAATGGTTCAAGTTGATTAAATTGATTCAATTGTCTGTATTCGTAACCACTACCAATAATCCAAGGGTTTAGTCCAAACTCTTTTGATATATTCATTAATCTTGAGCCGGAATTATCATCTGAAGATATAAATGCAAATGGTTTTTCTAGTGTTCTTGAAAGGCCTAAGCTCTCTAGAGATGAATTTGAAGCTAGTGGCCTATTTTCTGCGGGGTATGATTGAACAATTTCTTGCGATTTTAAATACCACTCAGAATCATAAAAAGTCTGTCTTATGTGAGCAATAACCCCTAACAAGGATCTAGGGTAAGTTCGTTTGCCTTTAGGTTGGTATTTAAAATCAATAACCTGAGCTACTGAAGAGCTTATTGTTTTAGGATTATTAGACAAGTTCACAATGCCTGTTTGACCTCTCAATATTCCTTGTTTGGGTGCTATGTGAGCTGTGGTAAAACCCAAGGATCTTAATTCTTTAATATGTTTCTCCTTGATATCAAAATTATCAACGGACCTGTATTCGGGTCTTACCTTAGAATCCCAATGTCGTCTTTCATTTTTTGATTTTGAATTGTAGGACTCAGTTTCGAGCCATGTTTCAATAAATCCAGCGTAAACATGCGCGCCTTGGAGATTGATTTCATAAGCATCTTTAGGTGATTTAATGTATCGGCCAACAGATTCAATCTTTCCATTCCGTATTACAATAGATCCATCTTTAATAAAGTCACCAGGAGAAGTATGAATCATTGCATTTGTTAATGTCCATACCTGAGGCCTATTTACATGTAAATCTTTGATTGGCTCTGTCTGCGCGAAAAGAAATAAAGGTAAAAGTATTATGAATACATTTTTCAACATGTTAAAAGTTTGGTCCTGTTAATTTATAGGCTTTAATATATTTAGTGATGTAATCATATGAATCATCAATGTCATCTGATATATGAAATAAGTCTAAATCAGACTCTGAAATAGTTCCGCAATCAACAAGATAATCCCAGTTGATAACATTATTCCAAAAATCTGAGCCATAAAGTACTATTGGTAACTTTTTTTTGATCTTTTCTGTTTGAATTAATGTTAAAAGCTCCATCACTTCATCCAAGGTTCCAAACCCCCCCGGCCAGACAACGAGTGCTTTTGCTAAATAAATAAACCAAAACTTTCTCATAAAAAAGTAATGAAATTTTAAATCTAGCCCATCCGAGATATATTGGTTACTTGTAGCTTCAAAGGGAAGAGAAATCGTCAATCCTACAGAAATACCGTTTGCTTCTTTAGCGCCTTTATTGGCCGCTTCCATAATCCCACCTCCGCCACCAGAGGTGATAATATATCTAGATTTCTTGTCGTCAAGGTTTTTACTCCAAAGAGTGAGTTTCTTTGACAACTGTCGAGCTTCTTCATAAAACCTGCTCATTTCAACATCTTTTTGTGCTCTTTTCTTTTCTTGATTAGATGCAGAACTACCTAGTCTTGACAAAATTTCAGTCGATTCAGACTCTGATTTAATTCTAGCTGATCCGAAAAATACGATTGTGTCGTGTATTTTATTTTCGGTGATATTTTTTAATGGGCCATAATATTCTGAGAGTATTCTCATTGACCGCCCTTGCGGGCTACCAAGGAAATCCTCATTATAATAAAACCTATTTTTTCGTTTGTCTTTTGACATTGTTATAACCTTTGATGAATTAGAGTTGAATTTAAAACAAAATTTTAAAATTAGTTCACTTGTATGATGGAATTCAGATATCTAATTTTTAAAGGTGTTATATAAACTCTTAGCTATCATATTTATTTTTTTTTCGTGCGCCCCAGAGATAACAGCTCCAAAAATGTTATCTCTTCCTCCTACTAAAAAAAGCAGTCCTGATTTAATAGAAAAAACAATATTTAGTATGGGTCTGATGACAGAATATGAAATTTGGGAATTTTTAAGAGGGAGCCCAAATGAGATATTAGTATTGGATAATATTGGGTTGCCAGACTCTGTCTGGCGCAGCGAGAATGATTCTACCAAATTTTTATATTATTTTGTAGATAAAATTCAAGATTATAACATTATTGAAATTAATTCTTATAGTAATAAAGTTACCGGCTTTGAATGGGATTAAAGTAAAGCTCTTTTTTAGTTTAGCTCTAAGCTTACTTTTTACGGTCATCAGTTGTGATCGTTCTAATCATGATATTCATATGGAGTCATTTGTTGCCGATACTCATAATGATATTCTTCTTAGAGCGATGGAAGGAGAAGATATCTTGTCTTTTCATCAAGAAGCGCAATCTGACTTAGAAAAGTTTAAACTAGGTGGTGTAGATCTTCAAGTCTTCTCAATATGGGTTAGTCCAAACAACGTAAGTAATGATGAAGAATATTTTCGAAAAGCAAATAGTATAATCAGTAAGCTTAACTTTTTGATTTCTAGAGTTCCAGACGATTGGGGTCTTGTAAAATCTTTTCAAGATATTTCATATAACAATAGAAAAAACAAAATGTCCTGTGTTATTGGTGTCGAGGGCGGTCACATAATCGGGAATAATATCGACCGTATTGATCAGCTTCATAATCGAGGAATGAAGTATTTAGGACTTACTTGGAATAATTCTAACAATATTGCTAGTTCAGCGAAAGATGAAGCATTAAATAGAAAATCATTATCCAATATTGGGCTCTCTAGTTTTGGAAAAAAAGTCGTTCAAAGATGTAATGATCTTGGAGTTATAATAGATGTCTCCCACTTAGGAGAACAAGCCTTTTGGGATGTTATAGAAGAATCGAAATCGCCAGTAATAGCTTCACACTCTTCTGTTTACTCTTTGTGCCCTCATTTTAGAAATTTAAGAGATAATCAAATCAAAGCAATCGCAAAAAAAGGAGGCGCTGTTTTTATTAATTTTTACCCTGGATATATTGATAGCACTTTTTCTAAAAAAGCCGATCTTGTTGATAGTAAATATGATATAGAATTAGGATTACTAGCTGAACAGCATGATACATTATCAAATCAATATTGGTTTGAGAAGATGAAACTGCTAAAGCATGAGAAAGCTAAAATTGCACCAGACATAAATGATGTGATAAAACATATATCATATATTGTAGATTTAGTTGGCGTTGATTTTGTTGGAATTGGTTCTGATTATGACGGAGTTGAAATAATGCCCACAGGATTAGAAAACGTAGCAAAGTTACCTTTTTTGACGAAAAAGCTTGTCGAAAATGGATATACAATAAGAGATGTTAGAAAAATTTTAGGTGGTAACTTTAAGAGAATTTTTAAGGAGGTTTGTAAATAAAATCATGAGTACATCAAAAATAGTTTACAGAGACAATTTAAGAACTGAGTCAGAGCATATTGCTTCAGGTGAAAAAATTATAACGGACGCGCCTATTGACAATAACGGAAAAGGAGAAGCTTTTTCCCCAACTGATTTGGTTGCAACAGCACTTGGTTCCTGCATGATTACTATTATGGCAATTGCAGCCGAGAAGAACGGATTAGATATATCAGGTACGAGTGCTTCAGTTAAAAAAATTATGAGCGCTAGCCCCAGAATGATTAGCGATGTGGTTATTGAAATTAAAATGAATAAACGTATTAGTGAAAAAGATCGAAAGCGACTAGAAAAAGCCGCGTTAGCATGTCCTGTACACAAAAGTTTACATCCCGATATGAATAAGGAAATAAATTTTATTTATCTCTAGTAGTCTAGATTTGTATGACTTTTCAATGATTTTATTTAAATTACTTTTCTAAAGATGTATTCAGAATTTAAGCTTGCACCATCAATCCTATCTGCAGATTTTTCAAACTTGCAGGGAGCATTGCAAATTTGTGACGAGGGAGGGGCTGATTGGATTCATGTTGATGTAATGGATAATCAATTTGTTCCTAATTTGACTATTGGTCCTCCAGTAGTTAAATCATTGCGAAAAAGCACTAAAAAATTTATTGATGTTCATATGATGGTCCTTAACCCTGAAAACTTAGTAGAGCCATTCGCTAGAGCTGGTGCAGACAACATAACTTTTCATATCGAGGCATCTGATAATCCTGAAGAAGTTATTGATTTGATTCGTTCAACTGGGAAGATGGTTGGAATTTCGCTAAAACCATCAACGCCATTTATTGAAATTATACCATATTTAGATAAAATTGATTTAGTTCTTGTTATGAGCGTTGAACCGGGATTTGGTGGTCAAGGTTATATTAAAGATTCGACAAAGCGAATTACCGAAATAAAAAAATATCTTAAAGATAATTGTTTAGAAAGAGTTCAAATCCAAGTTGATGGAGGAATCAAACTCCACAACGCTGCGGAGGTCATTTTGGCTGGCGGGGATATTTTAGTAGCAGGTTCTGAAGTATTTGGCTCAAAAAACCCACAGAAAGTCATTAAAGATTTTTATGCAAATGCTAAATCAATTAATGTCTCTTAAAAAATAATAGAAGCAAGCTATGAACATAGTAATAACGTTTATGGTTGTTTTGATTGTCCTCGGAATTATCTCCTGGCTATTTACTGTATATAATGGTCTAGTTCAGGTTAAAGAGAATATAAAAAAATCATGGGCTAATATTAATGTGCTTTTAATTCAGCGCACTGATGAAATTCCCAAATTGGTCAAGGTCTTAAAATCTTTCGTAAAACATGGAAAAATTATGTTGGATAATATTTTGGAATCAAGGGATTCTTTTTTAGGTGCAAGCAGTATTGATGAAAAAGCTGATGCAGATAATCAAATATCAAAAGCTTTAAAATCTGTTTTTGCTTTATCTGAAGCTTATCCTGAACTTAACTCAAATGAAAATTTTCTTAAGCTTCAGGGCAGAATAAGTGGCTTAGAAAATGAAATTTCAGATAGAAGAGAATTATATAATGAGAGCGTTAATAATTATAATATTCGTATTCAGTCTATTCCGGATACTTTTGTCGCCAGAGCATTGAGTCTAAAAGAAGAAGAAATATTCAAAGTAGATAAAAATAAGATAAAAGATCCTGGTATTGATTTAGACAGTCTTTCAGAAAAAAATTTTTATTAAATAAATTTCAAACACATTTAAGGAAAAATTTATGCATACTTACAAGAATTTAGATTCTTTTGAATACTGGTCAATTACTGATAAAGATCAGTTCAGTATAGCTGTTCTTAAAGGTCTAATTATGGATGGTGTGAGAAAAGCTAATAGTGGCCACCCTGGGGGAGCTATGAGCTCGGCTGATTTTATTTATTTATTATTTAAAGATTATCTGAAATATAGTCCTCAAAACCCTGAATGGTTTGACAGAGATAGGTTCGTTTTATCAGGCGGACATATGTCGATGTTACAATATGGTATTTTGCATATGGTAGGCTGGATGAAATTATCTGAATTGAAAAAATTTAGACAGCTAGGAAGTCAAACGCCTGGTCATCCAGAAGTAGATATCAAAGGAGTGGAGTGTACCACAGGTCCACTTGGACAAGGTTTTGCAATGGGTGTTGGTATGGCATTTGCTGAAGCGTATCTAAATGAGGTGACGAGTGATAAGGAAAGTAATCAAAAATTAATTGACCACTTTACTTATGTCCTGGCCACTGATGGAGATTTGCAAGAGCCTGTTTCATTAGGTGCAGCTGCAATAGCGGGGCACTTGGGACTCAAAAAACTTGTGGTTTATTATGATGCAAATGATGCCCAAATTTCTGGAAAAGTTTCTAGGTCTGATTCTGTTGATTATGCCACTGTATTTGAAGGTTTGGGTTGGAATGTACAAACGATTGACGGGCATGATCATAGTGCTATGCACTTTGCTATTGAGACTGCAAAGGTAATGAACAAACCAAGTATCATTATTGGTAATACTGTAATGGCAAAGGGTAGTGCAAATATGGAGAAAGACCACAACACTCATGGGGCGCCATTATCTCAAGATGAAATTGATCTCACAAAAAAGAAGCTTGGATTACCAGATAAAAAGTTTTTTGTCCCTGAGCAAGTGATTGAGCATTTTCGTACGAGATTTAATGATTTGACTGATTTAGAAGACAAATGGTCAGATACCTACAAAAAATTAAGTAGTAGTTCAAAACTAAAAAATATTATAGCTAGCACGATATCTGAGAAAATTATTTCAGATTTCGATACTCCAGATTTCAGTGCTGGGGAAGAGCTTGCAACGAGGAAAGCTTTTGGAGCAGTATTAGATTCTATTGCCGATGATTTTCCTCAACTTGTGGGAGGGTCTGCTGATTTAGAGCCTTCCAATTATACGGGTAATTTTGCTGAAAAATTCGGTGATTTTACTAAAATAAATCAGTCTGGAAGGAATATTCCGTTTGGAGTAAGGGAGTTTCCTATGGCAGCTATGATGAATGGCATTGCTCTGCATGGTGGTTTGATACCATTCGGGGGGACATTTTTGGTATTTGCTGATTACGAACGTCCGGCACTTAGATTAGCTGCGCTTCAAAAAATAAGAGTGATTCATGAATTCACTCATGACTCATTTTATGTTGGAGAAGACGGGCCAACGCATCAGCCGGTTGAGCAGATTATGAGCCTCAGAGCTATTCCAGATTTTTGTGTATATAGACCGGCAGATGCAAAAGAAACTGCATCTTGTATGAAACTAGCATTAAAGAATGATTCGACCCCTTCTGCTTTGATATTAACCAGACAAGGTGTTCCTATAATAGAGGGCAGTCAAAATCAAGTTGATGACAATGTGACTAAGGGCGCTTATACTTTACTTGATTGTTCAGGTATTCCTGAAATAGTGATACTTGCTTCTGGTTCAGAGGTAAGTCTGGCTATAGAAGTTGCAAATAAATTGAATGACAAAAAAATACGAATAGTAAGTATGCCTTGTTGGGAACTGTTTGATATGCAACCTAATGAATACAAGGAAAAATTGATTCCTAAAAGAGGAAGTTTGAAAGTCTCAATTGAAGCAGGTGTCACACAGGGTTGGGAAAAATATATTGGCAGGTATGGACTTTCAATAGGTATCAATCATTTTGGAAACTCTGCTCCTGCGGCGGATTTAGCGGAAAAATTTGGTTTTACTTGTGATAAAGTAATTGAAAAAATTAATGAATCCTTAGGTAGGTTATTGTGATTATTCATTTGGCAACTGATCATGCTGGATTAGATCTAAAAGATAAAATCAAAATATATCTTTCAGAAATGGATCACGAAGTAATTGATCATGGCGCCTATAAATATGATGCGCTTGATGATTATCCTGATTTTATTTTTCCATGTGCTCTGGCAGTTTCAGAAGATAAGAATAGTAAAGGAATCATTTTAGGTGGTTCAGGGCAAGGTGAGGCAATGGCGGCAAATAGGGTAAAAGGCGTAAGGGCTGCAGTTTTTTACAATGGTCCAGATGACATAATTAAACTTTCTCGGCAGCATAATGATGCAAATATATTATCATTGGGCGCAAGATTTATGACGGAAAAAGAAATGTATGAAATAATAAAAATTTGGTTATCTATAGACTTTGAAGGTGGAAGACACTTGAGGAGAATAGAAAAATTAGATGAGTACTAATTAAGCTTTAGGTAGATTATTTTCACTATTTTGAATATCCTGGGCCAGAACTTTATCAAACAAATCATGTACATAGAATAAACGTTTCATTTCGTTTTCTAAAAGAAGAATATTTCTTTTTATGTCTATCGGAAGGGATATGCCTTCTAAAAATTGAAAGGAAATTTCTTTATCCATATATAGCTCAAAGTTTTTCTCTTTGCCAATTTTTATAATCAGCTCAAGATATTTATTTTGAACGGACTTTAATAAACTCCCGTGTTCGATTACAGGGTTTTTCAAGTATTCAATATTGCCAATCCAAAGATCATTTTTCTTTGTTTTATCTAATATTTGAAAACATTTTTTTCCGGTGGCTATTAAATCATATTCACCAGTTTCATAATGCTTGATGACCTTGGTTACATTTAAAGAACATCCGATTTTGTCCACAGAGCCTCTATTATTTGAGACTATTCCAAAAGGACTATTATTTTCAATTGAATTTGAAATCATTTTCTTATATCTGTCTTCGAAAATATGAAGCGGCACTTTCTCAAACGGTAAAACAATCATATTTAAAGGGAATAGTGGAATTTTTATCATAATGTTATTATTTATTGTTAAGTATTTGCCAGTTCGAATATATTTGTTATCCGTAATAAGCGTAAAATATTTTTTTATAAAATGTTTAAATAAAAATTAATCATTACTTGATAACATATAAAAAAACTTTAAAAAACTAGTTTGTTGGGGTTTTCCAATATATCCCTAAGCAATTTCTTGTTTTGGGCTACCCAAAAAAAGTGGTTCCTTTATGCTTTGGGCTTAGGGGCATTATTATTAGCTCTTCCTACGCCTCACGATCTGCAGATTGAGGCTAAAATTTCAATGACAATATTAATTGTATCCTTAATATTGATAATCAAAGAGCCAATACCATTGCCAGCTGTGGCAATTTTTATACTCATTGCGCAAATTTACGGAGGAGTTGACACTGTTGATGGTATATCTAAGTCATTTATGAGTGATGCTGTCTTTTTTATAATGGGCTCACTTATGCTTGCTGTGGTAATAATTAAACAAGGCTGGGATTCACGCATAGCTTTGGGAATTCTTAAATTCACTGGAAATAAAACCGCTGGCATTGCTATAGGGTTTTTATCTATTTCTGCGGTATTGTCTTCTTTTATTGGAGAGCACACGGTAGCTGCAATCATGTTACCAATTGGAATGACACTTATTAGATTTACTTCAGCTAATCCCTCTGGAGTAAAAAACTTATCGGCAGTTATTCTTTTTTCGATTGCTTATGGATGCTTAATCGGTTCCGTTGGAACTCCTTCTGGAGGTGGTAGGAACGTCATTATGCTAAATTACTTAAATCAAGCAGGTATCTCTATTTCTTATTTTGAATGGATGATAAGAGTTTATCCTTTTATTTTTTTACAAATACCAATAGTTAGTTGGATTATTATGAAAACATTTAAACCTGAGCATAGAATTCTTGATAGTAGTGTAAGAAAATTAGTAATAAAAGTGGCCAGATCTAGAGCTATTACTGGACGCAGTACATTAACTGTCTTGATTTTTGTTTTTATATTATCTGGGTGGGTGTTTTTTAGTGAAAAATTTGGGCTCGGGACCATAGCTCTTACGGGCGTTTTCCTATATTTATTAGGTGGATTTGTAAAATGGAGCGATTTAAATAAACATACACATTGGGGTGTAATCATTCTTTTTGGTGCAACAATATCGCTTGGTACGAGTATTAGCAAAACAGGTGGAGCAATGTGGCTGGCCGATAAGTTAATTTATTTTTTGGGAACTTTTATGGAAACAATTCCATTTTTTAGGGAGCTTGTAGTCATAGTAATTACAACAAGCATGTCAAACGTTCTATCGAGCTCCGCAACCGTAGCAGTTCTAGGGCCTATAAATTTGAATTTGGTTCCTGAAATATTAAATATAGGACTATTGACAGCAATGTCGTCTGCTTTTAGTTATTTCACTGCGGTTGCTGCCCCTGCTTGTACGATTGTCTATTCAAGCGGTATGATTAGAGCAAAAGATTTTATAAAAATTGGTTTTAGGGTTGGAATGATATCAATATTGCTGTTAATAGCTTATGTAAATATCTACTGGCCACTATTTAATTAGTAAAATAATAAGGTCGATATATGAAAATATTAATTGCTATTGGAAGTAAAGAGTTCTCAGCACCAACTCTTCGGTTGGGCATGAAAGTTGCTCAAGCTTTTCATGCTAAGACTACAATTATTGATGTTGGTGAAAAAATCAGTGAATTCAGTTCTCATCTCGTTGAGCTTGCGCAAGATCAAATGGAATCTTGGGATTTTGATCCCCCAGGAGTGGACGTGCTCGAGTGGGCATTTAATTATTTATCGGATAATAAATTAATTGATTCAAAACAAATTAAGACAGGGTTTCCTAAAAATAGGTTAATAGATGATGGCGAAGACAGAAAACTTGTTTATTTATCAGGAACAGTTTGCGATGATGTAAATCTTATTTTAAGAAATGGAGACATTATTTCTGAACTAAGAGATGAGGTGCAGTATGGTAAATATGATGTTACTATATTAGGTAAAAGTAAGAAGAGAAACATGTCTCACGATCTTTTACAATATATTAATAGCTCTGTATTAATCGTTAATAATTATGATAATCAAAAATTTGATAAAATTTTATTGCCATTGAACAATGCTGATGGAATGATGAAGGTAGCGAAGTACGCAATTAGAGTAGCTATGGCGCTTGATGTTGGGATTGATATATTTACAGTAATTAACAAAAAAAGTTTAAAACAGGAAAGATCCTATATTATAAAAAAGGTAATAAAATTAATTCGAAGGTCTGGCGTTCAATTTACAAATGAAGAAAAAGAGGGAGAAGTCGTAGATCAAATTATTAAAAAAGCTGATAAGAATAAAATAATTGTTATGAAAGCGTCAAATATGAGTCCAATAAAAAGGTATTTTAAAGGAAGTGTGCCGTTGTCAGTTATGAATGAGTCTGATGTTCCCATTTTAATTGTTAAATAATTATCAAAAGATGAGTTTCATAATATTTATATAATTAAGTTTAAAAATAAATAAGGAATGAAAATATGTCATCAAGTTCAGATCCAACTGGAACAGCTTACAAAAGTGCTGTAGAAAATTTAGGTCTTAAGTCCAATATCGCAAAGGCATTAGAAATGCCAGATAGAGAGTTAAAAGTAGAAATCCCTTTTAGGAAAGATAATGGTGAAATAGATAGTGTTGTCGGATTTAGAGTGCAGCATAACAATACCAGAGGACCATTTAAAGGTGGAATTAGGTATCACCATCATGTTGACATTGAAGAAGTAAGATCACTAGCGACATTAATGACTTGGAAAACTGCTTTGATTGACATCCCATATGGCGGCGGAAAAGGCGGAATCGGTATTAACCCAGGCGATTATAGTAAAACAGAGCTTGAAAGAATCTCTAGAAAGTTTTTCCGAGCAATTGATCCAATCATTGGAGTTAATATTGACATCCCAGCTCCAGATGTAAATACAAATGCCCAGGTTATGAGTTGGTTCATGGATGAATACAGTCAAACACATGGTTATACACCTGGAATTGTTACTGGAAAACCGCTTGAATTAGGTGGGTCAGAAGGTAGAGAAGCTGCTACCGGAAGAGGCACAGCGATAATTACTCGTGAAGCTGCTGAAAAATGGAATATTGATCTTAAAGGAGCGAAGGTTGTTGTCCAAGGTTTTGGAAATGTTGGTTCTTATGCAGCAAAATTTTTGCACGAGTACGGTTGCAAAATTATTGGCGTTAGTGATATCAGTGGTGGTCTTTACGAACCTGGAGGTTTTGATGTTGATGAGCTATTTGATTATAATTATGAGCATAGAACCATTGATGGTTACCAGCAAGGTAAAAAAATTACAAATGAAGAGCTTTTAGCATTAGAATGTGACTTTTTAATTCCTGCTGCATTAGGTAGCGCAATTAATGAACAAAATGTAGACTCTTTAAATTGTAAAATTATCATTGAAGCAGCAAATGGGCCTGTGACTGGTGAGGCGGCTGACAAATTATGGAAAAAGAAAATAGCTATTATTCCTGATATTTTAACAAATGCAGGAGGTGTTACAGTATCCTATTTTGAATGGGTGCAAAATTTGCAACAGTTTAAATGGCCAGAGTCAGAAATAAATGAAAAGCTAGAGCAAAAAATGGTTAATGCGTTTAATGAAGTTTATTCAATAAGAGAAAGCAAAAAGGTCCCGATGCGTATTGCTTCATTTATGGTCGCAATAGATCGTGTTAGTACGGCTTACAATTTGCGAGAAGGATAGCTTTGTAAAGATTGAAAATAAATTATAAATTAATTTTTTAGATAAACAGAAAGAGGAAAAAAATGGAATTAATTCATCCTATTTTTAAATGGTTACATGTAGTCGCAGGCATAATGTGGATCGGACTACTGTATTTTTTTAATTTTGTTAACACAGCTTTTGCTCCAACAATGGACGCGGATACAAAAAAGAAGGTTGTTCCTGAATTAATGCCGAGAACTCTGTATTGGTTTCGAATGGGCGCTGCTTGGACATGGGGTACGGGCATCGTATTGCTTTATGTCATTTATTGGGCTGGAGGTAGTATGATGCCATCAGACTTTACTTCTGATGAAGTCACTGGGGCACCTGCAAATATGGCAATTCATTTTCTTTTATTATTTACATTTGTAGCTGTATTTGCCTACGATGCTTTATATAAGAGTCCTTTGGCATCAAATGTTAGAGGAGTTACAGTCGTGAGTTTTCTTCTTATTACTGCTTATGTTTATGCAATGCAAACATTGGGTGGTTTTGAATATAGAGCAGTTAACATTCATCTAGGTGCTATGTTCGGGACGATAATGGCATTTAATGTATGGTTTCGTATTTGGCCTGCACAGCAAAAAATCATAACCGCTATAAAAAATGGTGAGGCACCGGATGCGGCTCTTTTAGCTTTAGCAGGGTTGAGATCTAAGCATAATACTTATTTGTCGGTTCCTCTTATTTGGACCATGCACAACGAGCATCACGTTACTGCACCTACTGCCATAGGATTACCTGCAGAGTTTTCTTGGGTATTACCAATGGTGATGGTAATTATTGGCTGGCATCTTGTTTTTCAACTTTACAAGAAGTCAGGTACTATTAAAGGTTTTTAGCGTCTAACAAATATATAATATTGGTAATAAAGAGCCCCGAAATTTTGGGGTTTTTTATTACTCTTAATTCATTCCAAATTGAAAAGACAAAAAGCTATAGCGCTTTTACTACTTGCAGGCGCTTTGTGGTCGCTTGGCGGTTTACTTATAAAAAGTATACCTTGGCACCCTCTTGCCATATCTGGGATGAGAGGAGGGATTGCTGCTCTAGTTATATTTACTTATTCAAGAAAAAATAAATTAATTATCACGAAGGATAAAATTGTAGCTGCTTGCTTTTATACTTTAGTTGTGACTTTTTTTGTTATGGCAAACAAACTTACGACAGCTGGAAATGCAATTTTATTGCAATATACAGCTCCAGTTTATGTCGCTCTTTTTGGATATATGGTTCTAGGTGAAAAATCAAAATTAATAGACTGGGCAACTATTGCTATAATGCTTTCTGGTTTGGCACTCTTTTTTTTGGATGAGCTTTCATCTGAAGGATTCGTGGGAAATATTTTAGCTATTTTATCTGGAATGTGTTTTGCGGGTCTAACGCTATTACTAAGAAAACAAAAGAACGATTCTCCTTCAGACTCTATTTTATTAGGTAACGTTTTTACTCTGTTAATTGGGCTACCAACTATAATTACAGATACCAAATTTGGTTTTGAGCCTCTTCTGCTCATACTTCTTCTTGGCGTTTTTCAATTAGGTCTTCCTTATATTTTTTACACGACAGCTATTAAGCATGTTACTGCCTTGGATGCAATTATTTTCCCGGTTATAGAACCGATATTAAATCCAATATTAGTATTTTTAATTTTAGGCGAGACATTAGGTCCGTGGTCTTTTTTCGGTGGAACACTTGTACTCGGAAGTGTTGTCTTAAGGGCTATAATGAAAAAATAAAAAAGGCTCCAACCGGAGCCTTTTTTTTAGATAAGTATGTAAGTAAAAATTTATTACACAAACAAATTAAAAAAATATTAAAGTTCTTTTAACTTGTCTTTTACTTCCTCATAGTTAGGTTCTTCTCCTGGGCTAGGTGCAATCCATTTATACACTATTGTCCCATCCTTAATAATAAAGACTGCTCTATTAGCACAGGTATAGCCTTCAATACCACCAAGGCCTTCAAAAACTACATCATAAGACTTAATAACAGATCTATCAAAGTCTGATAACAAATCAAATTCAAGGTTGTACTTATTTGCAAAGCTACCATTTGCCCATGGCGAATCAACACTAATACCTAGTACGGTTGCATCTAAGTCATTAAAAGACTTTAGGTCCTCCTGAAATGTGCACATCTCTGTATCACATACTCCTGTAAAAGCTCCAGGATAAAATGCTAAAACCACAGCACCGCTAAAGTCAGCTAGAGATACATCTTCTTTACTTGTATTCTTTAGTGTGAAATCAGGTGCTTTTTCATTTACTTCTATCATATTTTTTTCCTTTATATGTTAAAACTCTTATTTGATATTACCCCTATTAGTAAAAAATATTTATAAAAATTGAAATAAATTTTGTAAGTAGTAATGATTACTATTTATATTTTATCATGAGATATAGCTACCAAAGAGAAGTTATTAAAAATATCGTTTGCTCAACTAAATCACATCCAAATGCTGAGTGGGTATTTTGTGAGGCAAAAAAGCAAATAGAAAATATAAGTTTAGGAACAGTGTATAGGAATCTCAAGATTTTAGAAAATACTGGAAAAATCAAATCAATTCATGATGATAATCAAGTTAGGTATGATGGAAATATTGATGACCATCATCATCTAAAATGTGTTGAATGCGGTGCTCTAATTGATACGGATATTCAATCGAATTTTGACAGGAAAAAAATAATAGATGATTATGATTTTGAACCTAACGAAGTAAAATTTTTCATACTTGGAAAATGTAAAAAACACACTAAATAAAAGGAGTTACGAATGAGTTTAGACGGAACTAAAACACATGAGAATCTAAAGTCTGCTTTTGCAGGAGAATCGCAAGCGAACAGAAGATATCTATATTTTGCTAGAGCGGCTGATATTGAAGGTCTTCCTGAAGCTGCCGGGGTATTCAAAAACACTGCAGATGGCGAAACAGGACATGCTTTTGGTCATCTCGAATTTTTAGAAAAAGGCGGTGCTGGTGACCCAGCTACTGGTTTGAGTATTGGGGAGACTGAAGATAACCTTAAAGCTGCAGTCGCAGGAGAAACATATGAGTATACAGAAATGTATCCTGGTTTTGCTGCTACAGCTAGAGAAGAAGGATTTGACGATATTGCCGAATGGTTTGAAACTTTAGCTCGTGCTGAAAAATCGCATGCAGGTAAATTTCAAGAAACCTTAGACTCACTGTAAAATAATATGCATCAATGGGTTGTAAAATTCTCATTGATGCAATTTTTATTTAAAAAGATACAACTATTATGCTAAATCATTCTGATACGAAAAATGCGGTATATGACATTACCGATCCGACCTACTGGGATAAATCTTCCCTAGATAGCGAGCTTAATAGAGTTTATGATGTCTGTATAGGTTGTAGACTATGCTTTAACCTCTGTCCATCTTTTCCTTCCCTATTTAATTCTGTTGATGGAATAGGCGATAAAAAACGAGAGATTGCAGAATCAAAAGGAAGAGTAGAGAAAGAAATTTCAGATCGTGAATTTCTAGATTTGCCTGAAGGTGAGCATGCTAGTGAGGCAAGTATAGAAGTGGAGTTCAGAGGAGAAGTTACGGACTTGAGCCAAGATCAAAAATGGGAAGTTGTTGATTTATGTTACCAATGTAAATTGTGCGATCCTATATGTCCTTATACTCCAGGTAAAGAGCATGAATTTGAACTTGATTTTCCTAAGCTTATGACAAGAGCTCAAGCAATAAGAACAAAAGAAAAAGGTCTAAAATTGAATGATATTTTTCTTTCAAAAACTGATCTATTAGGAAAAATGGGTTCTTATTTTGGGCCAGTTATTAATTTTACAAACGATGTAAAACTTTTTCGCTGGGTATTAGATAAAATTATTGGTATTCACAGAGACAGAAAACTACCAAAACTCTCAACAATGACTTTCGAAAAATGGTTTAGAAGTCATAAATCAAATATTAAAAATCCCATAGATAAAGTAGTCATCTTTGGTACTTGTTACACAAATTCAAATGATGTTGATTTAGGTATTAGCGCTGTAGAAATTTTAGAACACAATAATATTGAATGCGTTTACCCTAAGCAGCAATGTTGCGGAGCGCCTCACCTGAGCCCAGGAGATTTTGATAGTTTTAAATCTCAAGCAAATCCAAATGTAGAAGAACTATACAAATGGGTATCAAAAGGATATAAAATTGTTGTAACGGGTCCCCCTACATGTAGTTTGACTTTAAAGAGCGAGTATCCTGATTACCTTGATTATAATGATAAGGTAAAAGAAATATCTGAGAATACGTATGATATATCTGAATACCTTGTAGCGTTGAAGAAAAAAGATAAAATCAAAACGGATTTTAAAAATAGCATCGGAACAGTTAATTATCATGTAAGTTGCCATCTTAAGGCTCAAAAAATTGGATACAAGAGCAGAGATCTTTTGCGTATTGTTCCAGATACAAAGGTTAATCTTATTAATCAGTGTAGCGGTATGGATGGTGGCTGGGGAATGAAGTCAGAATTTTTTGAAGAGTCTATGAAAGTTGCGGATAGATGTGTTAATGATTTGAGTATAAAAGATAGTGATGTCGCGTGCTCTGATTGTTCGCTTGCAAGCCATCAGATAAAACAGGCTAGTGATAAAAAAATTAAACCAAGTCATCCAATTATGGAGCTCCATAAAGCATATGGATTTGAAAAAAATAAAGGATAAATAAGTATGAACACTATGATTGAAAAATCTGATTTATTAAATATTATTGATTATGAAAAACAAAGAGATAATTATAGAAAAGAATTAATCAGCTATAAAAAAAATAGAAGATTTAAGCTTGGTCCAAACATTCTCATTACTTTTGAGAATACGAAGACAATGAAATTTCAAATTCAGGAAATGATGAGAGCTGAAAGAATGGTACATGACAGTCAAATTGAAGAAGAAATTGATGTTTATAATCCATTAATTCCAAAAGGGAATGAACTTAGTGCTACTCTCTTCATAGAAATAACCGATCCTGAGAAAATAAGACCAGTTCTAGATAGTTTTATAGGTTTGACAGAAGGCGTAAATGTTTATTTTGAGTTTAATGGTGAAAAAGTTGCTGCTGTATTTGAGGAAGGAAGAGAAAAAGAGGATAATATAAGTTCTGTGCACTATATCAGGTTTCCTTTTACGTCTGCACAGAAAAATAAATTTGTAAGTGATTCTAATGCTATATCAATTAATATTGATTATAATAGCTATACTCACTCAATTGAGCTAAGCCAGGAAATGATAGAATCTCTATCTAATGATTTTTCTAATTAAATACGTTTTGAATTAATATATTTTTGTTTCATTTGATTTTGAGCTTTTAGTCGCTTTTACCTTTTTTCTATAAAGGTTATCTTTAGGTGCTTAAACTAATAGGTATTTAATGAAAGTATATATCAGTGCGGATATGGAAGGTGTTACTGGTGTTTCTCATTGGGATGAAGTTGACCACAATAAACCTCAATACCCCTATTTTCAAGAGCAGATGTCAAAAGAAGTTGCCGCAGCTTGTGAAGGTGCTACTTTATCTGGTGCAAAAGAAATCTATGTAAAAGATGCCCACTATTCTGCCAGGAATATTATACCTTCTTATTTACCAGAAAATGTAAAAATAATTAGAGGTTGGAGCGGCCACCCCTATTCAATGGTTCAAGGACTTAATAATGATTTTGATGCTTTAATGATGGTAGGTTATCATTCTAAGGCTGGTAGTTCTGGTAATCCATTAGCTCACACTATGTCTAGTGCTAAAATTGATGAAATAATACTAAACGATAAACCTGCATCAGAATTATTATTGCATGGAACTATTGCTTCAAAATATCAGGTGCCTTTAGTGTTCGTCTCTGGAGACTATGGTATTTGCAAAGAGGCTAGATCAATAAATCCTTTAACGATTACACACGGCGCTATGCAAGGTATTGGAAATTCTACAATAAGTATCCAGCCGGAGCTTTCAAGATTGAAGATAAAAAGGAAAGCAGAAAAAGCTCTAAGCCTTGATCTAAAATCATGTATCTGGGCTCACCCTAAGAAATTTAAATTAGAATTAAAATATATGAAACATGTAGATGCTTATAAAGCTGCTCAATACCCCGGAGCAATTATGCTAAGTCCAAAGCGCATAGTTTTCGAGAATCAAAATTATGATAATATTATGCGATTTGTTTTGTTTTGTGTCTAAATGAGTACGTGGATTATAGAAAAATCTCCGGTAATGGAGTGTCCTGTTTTTGAGGAGGATTTAAAATTTCCTTTGAGGAATATTTACTGTGTGGGAAGAAATTATCGAGATCATGCTATTGAAATGGGAAGTAATCCTGATAGAGATCTTCCATTCTTCTTTCAAAAAACTTCCGATATAATTTTAAAAGATGGAGCAACATTAAAATATCCCATTGATACTAGTAGCCTTCATTATGAAGTTGAATTAGTAGTGTTTATTTCAAAGGATGCTTTT
>CALKMQ010000174.1 GCA_938092125.1 uncultured bacterium | reverse complement strand
GCGGGTATTCAAGCACAATCTGCTTCATTGATTTACCCAAAGAATGATAAAATTATGATTACATCAATAAACCATATATCCTACGGAACTTTCAATGGTTATGATGAAAATGCTCAAAAAACAGAAAACTACACTGCTAGCGATACATGGATTAGGTTAGGATATTCAAAGGCGTCAAAATCAATACCAGTAAGTTTTGGTATTTCAAACCAGATATATATTTCTAAACTCGAAAATCATAATTCTACATCAGTATACTCCTCTTTTGGTGTTATTTGGAATTTGGATAGATACAATTTAGATATTGGAGGAGGGATTAAAGACATTCTTTTAATTCATAAAAGTACAGATACACGTGCTAGCGATAATTCATTAGAGATAGAGATGGGATTTTGTAAAAAGTTAACTTATTTACCTTTAAAGCTTTCAATAGATTGTTTAATTAGCAATGATTTGAGACCTAAAGATTATTTTATAAGTGGAGTTTTTACAATTTCTAAAAATATTTATTTGACCATAGGGACTTCTACAAATAAATATAGCCAAAACACAGAGCAAAACCTAACAAGCACAATTTTTGGCTCAAGCGGTATTGGAGTCAATTATAAAAATAAAGATCTTATAATAGGATATGGTTTATATTTCTATGGTACGGGAGGTTTCTCAAATGGATTAGATTTAACTATAAATTTTTAATGAAAAAAATTATAGTTTATTTAATTCTCAGTAATATTTTATTTGCTCAAAATAAATATCCCATAGTTTTAATTCATGGCTTTTTTGGCTGGGGTAATAATGAAATGGGAGATTATCGATATTGGGGTGGTAAAAAAGACATTCAAAAAATGTTAGAGGAAAACGGGTTTAAGGTATTTAATGTTTCAGTTGGTCCAATATCTTCAAACTGGGATAGGGCCGTGGAGGTGTATTATCAGTTAAAGGGTGGGCAAGTAGATTATGGGCTTAATCATTCTAAAAAATATGGTCTTGAACAAAGGCCAATAGATAAAATTTACAATGGCTTATATCCTGAATGGAGCAGTGAAAATCCGGTTCATCTAATTGGACATAGTATGGGAGGGCAGACAGCAAGAATGCTTCAATATTTATTAGAAAATGAAATTTATATTGACGATAGTTTGGGTTTTATAGAGGCTTCAGACTTGTTGGGAAAGTCTAAAGAAGGTTGGGTGTCTAGTATTACTTCTTTGGCAACGCCACACGATGGAAGTACTTTAACCGATATAGTTACAAAGACTTTTCCTTTTATTCAGTATTTTATTGGTGTTGCTGGAGTGGTTGGAACAAATTTTTATGATTTTGATCTTAGTCAGTGGAACATAAATCGAAAAGATAATGAAAGCTGGTATAATTATGTTCAAAGAATGCGGAGTCATAATGCATGGGACACAAAGAATATAAGCTCTTGGGATTTAAGTTTAGATGGCGCCTCAGAACTAAATAGTTTTTTAAATGCTAGCCCAGATGTCTATTATTTTTCTTATTCATTTTCAGCTACTTCTAAAGATGAAAAAACGGGTTATCATGTACCAAATAAAGATGTGTTCCTATTAATTCGTTCAAGAGCTAAACTTTTAGGATAAAGAGTAGTATTTACTAGCAATGGAAATGAAACAGATTCTACGTGGTGGGAGAATGATGGTATAGTTAATTCTAGATCTATGAACGGGCCAACTACTGGACAAAACGGTGCAGATGCAATAGTTAATTATGATCAATCCGTACCTATTATTCAAGGGCAGTGGTATACCTTCGAACCAATAAATTTAGATCACTATCAAAGTGTTGGGCATATGCTTCCTAAAGGGAAAAGAAAATTTTTAGATTCTATCTATATTAATCATGCACAATTATTATGGTCTCTCCCAGAATACTAGTGTGCTTATAATTTATTTTTATTTGTAATATACAACTATGAATCAGGGTGAATTTCTTATATCGTTTTTGATTGACCTTCAACGAATTTTTCGAACAGAAGTTGTCCCTAAAGGTTTGCCATATAGCCAAGTACAGGCAATTGTCATAATTCCTAGCGAGGGTATTGAAATGTCAGAATTATCGTGGACATTAGGTTTAGATAATAGTACGGTCACTAGATTGATTGAGAAATTGGAGGTAAAGGGGTTTGTTACAAGGGAAAAAAACAGGTCTGACAAGCGGTCAATTATTGTATCTCTAAAAAAAAAGGGGATGAGTGTTCAAAAAAATGTTGAAAAAAAATTAGATGAAATTGGAGAAAAAATATTTTTTAAAACTAGCCAAAGTCAAAAAGAAATTTCTTTAGAAAGTTTATCATCTTTTCAATGGGAATTGCGAAAAACTTTTTTAAAAAGGTAAAAATAAATATGTCAGAATTATCCACACTATTACTTGAGTGGTTTGATTTAAATAAGAGAGGATTGCCTTTTCGAAAAAACAATAAACCTTATGATGTTTGGGTTTCAGAAATAATGTTGCAACAAACTAAAGTTGATACAGTCATTCCCTATTACAATGCTTGGATGAAAAAATTTCCTAATATCGAATCTGTTTCTGAAGCTTCTGAAGAAAGTATTTTAAAGTCTTGGGAAGGGTTAGGTTATTATTCAAGATCTAGAAACTTTCATAAAGCAGCAAAAATCATTAAAAAGAATTTTAATTCAAAAATACCTGAATCATGGGATGACTTTAGACTGCTTCCTGGAGTTGGAGATTATACAGCAGGTGCGGTTCTTTCAATTGCATTTAATAAATCCTATGTGGCTGTTGATGGTAATGTTAAAAGAGTTATGGCTAGGCTCACATCTAGGAAAAAACTAAGTCAATATAATTTGAGATTTATCAAGTCTAAACTTTTAAAATATATGGATAAAAATCGTACGGGAGATTTCAATCAAGCAATGATGGAACTAGGCGCATGCGTCTGTTCACTAAGAAATCCAAAATGTGAACAGTGTCCAATAAATAAAATTTGCAATGCATATATATCTGGGAAACCAACTGAATACCCAGCTAAAGTAGTAAAAAAAACGATTCCTTCTCATATTTTTGTTGGAGGTCTAATTAGAGTTAGAAATAAAATTCTAATCCAAAAAAGAGAAGAAAAAATGCTAAACGGGTTATGGGAAATACCTATGAAAAAAATTAATAACCAAAAAAATTTAACAAAAGATTTTAAAAACTTCATCTTTAATGAATATGGTATAACAGTAAAAATAAACAAAGTCTTTTCAGCGATAAAGCACTCTTATTCACATTTTAATATGAAATTAATTGTTATTGACTGTGAAAAAACCACCAGTATTGCGAAAAAAAAGAACATGTATTCTTGGATTGAAAAGAACCAAATTAATAATTATGCTTTTCATAAAGTAAATCATAAAGTCTTCTCATTATTCAAAAAAAAAACTTGGAATGTTTAGGACTGTAGTTTCTCTGATTCTTTGGCCGATATGGTTTTTGTACTTAATTGCTATTCTTCCTATTTTTCTAATATTTACTTTAATTTCTGATAGAAAGTATTTTCATTATTTTTTAAGGCCAATGTGTTATTTCTTTTGTCTTCTTGGAGGTCAGTTAGTTAAAAGAACAGGGTCTATTCCAGATGCTAAAAATGGACCTTATTTATATTTAATTAATCATCAATCTCTTTTTGACCACTTTGTGATAGG
>CALKMQ010000173.1 GCA_938092125.1 uncultured bacterium | reverse complement strand
ATAAGAATAACCAGGAATAGATTGAAAGGATTTTACTAATCGAGGTATAAATAGTTCTTTTTCTTCAGACCACTCAGAAATAACACCTGATGGGTCAATAGTTTGAACCTTCCAATGGTAATTCCCCCAGGGAATATTAGTGAATTCTCTTATAAGTCTAGTCCCGACATTAGAATTATTATAAGCAACAACTTCTGGAATTAGTGCTTTAGTTCTATTCCCATCTAATACTCTTGAGATCGAAAGGTTGTACTGGAGAGTTTGTTCTGGTGCGATGTCATCACTACCAGCACTCCAATTAAAAATAGCTCTATTACTGATTGCGAATGACTCTAAAATTGTTGGAGCTGTTGGTTTATTATTTGAACCAACCGAAACATTTAGCAGAACCGATACAAAAGAACTATCACTATCACCAACTTCTGTAGTCCCAGAAGCAATAATATCCGGTTTCTTATCTTGGTTAACATCGACAAAGGAAATAGTTCGAGCACCTTCAATTGTTTGAATATCATTGAATTCAATTTCACCATTACCACTATTTAAAAATATTTTTCCTTCTAACGCCCAAACACTATCTCTAGGATTAAGCAAAAGTACCGTGGTATCTGCTTCTAAAACATCTCCCTGTTCACTCATTTGAAGTGTATCAATTAGATATACACTATCATAATTAATACTATGTTGAACAGCCCCACTTATCGCAATATCTTTAAATCCGTCCATGTTAATATCGATTGCTTCAATAGAACCAAATATGGTCCCAAAATTAATTTGTTCATCGGCGAGTCTAAAATTCCCAGTGGGTTCATTAACATATATCAATGTCTTTAATGAAGAATCTATAGGACTATAACCAGAAATAATTAAATCTGAATCTGTGTCATTATCTAAATCTGAAAAACAAATTGCTGTTCCCTTTAATGCTGCAATTTCTTGATTTGTGTCTTCACCCAATCTTCCTAAAGGGTCATTGAGGTATAATTTAGTTACACCAGATTCAACAGTAAGCTGCTGCCCGCTTGTAAGCAAATCAAGATCTCCATCTAGATCAATATCTTCCCAGGCTAGTGCCCCATTACGTAAGTCAGGCATTACAACCGAATTATCAAAATCCCAATTTGTATTCCCGTCAAAATCTATTTGATTAAGAAGAAGCTTATTTGTTATTGTTGTTCTTCCATTTTTTAATCCCATCCAAAAAAGATCAAGATCTCCATCATTATCGACATCGGCCCATTGCAAAGAGCTCTCGCCTAAACTTTCACTAAAGTCATCAGGCATATAATTATTTGTAGATAGGTTACCACCTAAGTTTCGTGTCAAAAGCATAAACTCAGACCCATGGATTAATACATCAATTAGTCCATCTCTATCGTAATCACCAAGTGCTAATCCACCATCCCCGCCTATATACTTTGATGAATGGTTTTCAGGGATGTAAGTAAAATAATTACTAAGTAGGTTCATCTGGAGTGTGTCGATTACACCTGTAGATGAAATACTGTAGGTATTTAAAAATAACCCTTCTTGATTTCCAACCTTATTATAACCAGAAAGTATAATGTCATTGACACCGTCATCATTTAAATCCGAAATACCAATATCTGAGGATATTATATTTTGTAATATGGAGCTGCGATCAGTATCTATCTCGAAAAGCTCTTGACTAAAAACTGCTCTTTGAACGAGAAGGATTAAAAAAAATATTTTAAAGAAAAAATTTCTATTTAGGAACATAGACCTATTTAGAGGTTTGAGTCCAGACACCGTCCCAATCATCTCCAGGAGGATTCGCTTTAAAATTTTGACAGCGAGGAATATATATTCTGCTAGGATTTGTTTTTCTTCCTGGAAACATTTCTTCTAATTCATCAGCTGTTTTAAACGCTTCAATTGCTTTGTCCCAATCTTGTTTGAAATAATTTTCTAAGCCTTCATGAAATATTGGAAGAATTTTTTTATATGGTTCTGGTTCCTGTCCTTTTTCAGAGATTAATTCAAAAACTTTTACGGGTTCTGTTTTACCCATAACTCTTACGAAATCAAGGGCTCGCACAACTACTTGATCTTTTACTGCTTCATAGGTGCTGTCAGATAGCTGTATATAAACTCCATATTGCTTTGCTGAGCTTTCAAGTCTTGCAGCAAGATTTACAGTATCACCCATCATTGTATAATTCATTCTTGATTCAGAACCCATATTTCCAGTCACCATTTTGCCTGTATTTATACCTATCCGATTTTGCATATGATGAACTATTTCTGGCCAACGGTCACCTTCTTCTTGCCATTGCTGTCTTAATACGGCTAGGCGTTCTTGCATTTTTATTGCGGTTCTGCAAGCCATCAGTTCATGGTTTTTTAAGTCAAGTGGAGCGCCATAAAAGGCTACGATAGCATCCCCAATATATTTATCTAATGTTCCGTTATTCTCCATTAGTATATCGGTCATTTCTGTTAGGTAATCATTTAGTAGACTGACTAAGTCACTTGCAGAAAGTTTTTCAGAAAAGGCTGAGAAGCTTTGAATATCAGTAAAGAATGCGGTATGATAACCTTCTTCACCTCCGAGTTCAGGCTCTTTACCACTTTCATACATTTCATCAATTAGTTCAGGAGATATATATGTTCCAAACGAGGATTTTAAGAATTGTTTATTTTTTTCTTCTTGAATATAGTTGTACACAGTTATGCCTAGATAACCAAGTCCTATGGTCGCAATTGGAGCAAATAAATCCAACCATAGATAATAATTTGAAAATGCCCAAAAAGCTGATGCGGTATATGTTATTATAAGTACTAAAACAGCGATTCCACCAATTGCAGGACTAAGTCTTTGAATTCCAAAAGCTAGCAACGCTGCTAAAAATAATAGGATAATTGAGACAATAAGTTTTGAAGTCCTCGTTATAAAAATATCAGACAATATTGTATTCAAAGCATTTGCGTGAAGTCCTACCATAGGGTAACTACCATTAAATGGTTGAGATCCAAGATCTGATGTCCCGGCAGCTGTTAAACCATACAATAATTTTTTCTTATAAAATTCAAAAGGTACAATTCTACGAGCTGTATTTTTTTTAATATTTCCAACTGTGATTCTATCCTTGTTTTGGAAAAAATATAGAGGTCGTTGTTGGTCAGTAATTCCGTGCTTATTCAGATTTTGAACGATTAAAAAAGTTCTTTCAAGCTGAGATATTTCCACAAGTGATTTTTTTAAGATCTTTTTATAATTTTTATCTTTAGTCGTCTTCGATAAAGAGCTGACATCTTTTTTAAGTTTATCAAAGCTATTTATGATATATCCTTTTATAGGTGCTTCAAATACGATTTTTTTTGATGTTAAAAGATCATTGAGACTGATATTTGAATCTGACAATAGTTCTTTAGAAATGATATCTGCATTCTTTATTTCATTATACATTTTTATCATTTGAGGCTTCGCTTTTCGGCCCATACTTTCAAAAAACTGCTCACCCGTCTTTAAATTATTTGTCTTTTGTATGTATGATTCCATTTGACCAGCCATCGCTAACTGTTTCACTGTCTTAATCACATCTTTCTTACTTGCGAATTTTGCTTTAAATGCTGCACGCATTAGAGCTTTTAAATTTTTTGCCCCTTGAAGAGTTGAATCAGAGAAGGCAATGTTCTTCACAGTAGACATTACATAATTATCATACTCGGTTTCTCTGAATTTTTTTAAAACCCAATAAGGGTAATGCGTAAAATCGAAGTCTCCATTTTCATCTTCCCATTGGCCAGCCCAGTTAACTTGCATTAGACCTCTTTTATCAATAGGGATTTCTATTGCATTTCGCCCGTGTTCGTCTTGATAGGGTAGAGGGATGGTTAAGTGTTTTCCTGGGATAATTTCGACATTATTAAAACTGACATTATAATGATCGAGCGCTAAGGCTAATCCAGCATTAGGAAATAGTCCATCCTCATATTTACCAAACAAAGGATATCTTCTACTTACTCCGTCATCTTCAGCAACAGTTTGAAAAAAGTAAGTGCCTTTACTTGATTTTATTAGTTCATCAACAGGTGGGTCAATATCATAAAAATCATTTACTGTTTTATAATCATTTGGAGCTATTTGTCGATAGAATTTTTTTTCTTTTAAAATTTGTAAGCGTTTTTCTTTGTCGTTTGTTCGCTTTTTGATGGGCATTTTTTTTGAAGGTTGAGGAAAGAAAGTATATCCAAAATAAATATTGCCAGCATCTTCAGCGGCATTTGCTACATCAATATCAGGGTCAGGGAAAAGGTTTTTAACTTCTTTTAGTGTTAGTACACTATCATTTATTGTTGAAATATTTTCAAATTCTAGCTTTCTTTCTTGTCTCTCAATAAAAAAAATGTCAAAAGCTAAAGCATCCATTCCGTGCTCTTTTGCAGCTAAAATTGAAGGAATATGTTTCTCTCTACTCCAGGGCCACCTTCCAGTTAACTGTAAACTCTTCGCATCCATGTCCAAAGTTGCAATATCACTCCTAGTCTCAATTTTCCCTCTATTTAAAAACCTTAGGTCTAGAAGTTTGTTCTCAAGCCCTTCACCAAGCCCAAATAAAGTTAAAAAAATGAAAACAACAGCAACACTAAAAGAAATAATAATATAGGGATAATCTTTCTGCATAATTATCTATCTAATCATAAATGGTTGGAGTGATGAACATAAGCAATTCGCGTTGCTCTTTCTGAACGGAAGTAGTTTTAAAAAAATAACCCACAATTGGTATAGCACTAAGAATCGGAACATATTTTTTATTTCTAATAATATTATCGGCAATGAGTCCACCAATGATAACAGTTTCTCCATTAAAAACTGAAACTTGTGTCGTAACGGTTCTCTTTGTCGAACGCGGTTTATCCGTAGAAATTTCTGCAGCTGAAAGTAAAGCTTCTACTGTTGCATCTACTAAAAGGGTAATAATGTTATTTTCATTGATCCTTGGCGTTACTTGTAGTTTTATACCAATATCTTTTTCTTGTACTGTTGTTGTAGTCCCATAGAGTGATAGACCTTGGATACCGCCTACAGCATTTCCTTGATTGTTTCCTCCGCCACTGTTTCCTCCAGAGTTTAGCCCTTCGATGTAGACCGTTGTAGAAACTTCCGTTGTGGCTTGATGATTATCAAGTGTTGTTACTTGAGGACTTGATAATAATTTGCTTCGTCCTCTAGCTTGCATGATCTTTAGAGCGGAAGCAAACTGGGTTGGATTAAGCGTCGCAATGGTAACATTACTAAGGTTTATTGGGAAATTGACTGTATCGTCTGGGCTGCCACCTAATTGTATTGGGCTATTAGTCCAATCAACACCGTAAGATTTAGATGTGTCCATTTGTGTTTCAATAAATTTGACAGCGATGTTTATATTTTTTATAGGCTTATCTAACTGTTTAACCATACTCAAAACTCTTGGGATATTTTCTTGAACATCGGACACAATTGCCATATTGGGAGGTCCTGTCTGGCCAGCCATTGACGCAACGGGAAGAAAAGACTGTACTGTTCCTCGCGAAGTTAAAATTGTTGAAAGTGGCGCTTGAAGATCATTTGAATTAATATATTTAAGTCTAATGACGACAGATTCTAGCTCACCGATTAACTGAGTATCTAAGTCTTTAACAATTATGATATTATCTTGAACAAAATAGCTGTAGTTATTTGGCTTTAAAATAGCATCTAAGGCGGCTTTTACAGTAACGTTTTCCAAGTTTGCGGTGATTGTATCTTCAATATTGGGACTAATAACGATGTTTAATCCGGTCAGTTCACCAATCATAGTTAAAACGTTTCTAATGTCAGATTCCTTTAAGTTGATTGACATTTTATCCATCAGTTTATAGCGTTCGCTTTGTTGGTCACTCTGAGTAATTCTCGAATAAGCGGGGTCGTTCCATTGAGATAACGCCAGAGCTTGAAAAAAGATTAAAACAAACAAATATTTATTTCGGTTCATCTAGTTCCCAACGTTTCTGGTAACGGTTGTACTACCATTTCGAAAAGTAATTTGATCATTTTCAATTCTATCAATTAGTATTTCATCATTTAGGTACTCGCCTTGTCTGAACCTTCGACTATCAATCAATACAATTTTTTCATTATTAAATTCAGCAACGATTTCGACATTGTAACGTTCGAGATTTTTTAGAAGAATTGATTTTTCTACATCCTTTTCTTGTTCTGAGCTAATCGAAGAACCGTCAATGTCCGCTTCGCTGTTTACGGCAACAGTATTGAAAGGGTTTCTTTGCCACCCAACAAGCTGAGAAGAGCGATTAGACCTCTTGCGAGTACTGGAGATAGAAGCAATATTTTTAGAGCTGGGCGCGCTATTATTTTGTGCAGATTTTTGCACAACTACCTTTTTAGGCTTTCTAGTTTTTGCTTGTTTCGAAGCGTTTGAACTGCTGGATCCAGATGACTGATTAAATTGATCAAAAATCATTATTGCCACCGAAATCCCCAATCCTATTAACAGGTTTCTAAGTCTAGGGGTCATGTCGACTATTAATTTAAACTAAATAGAGGTTTAACTACCGGAAAATCTTACAAAAGCTGAAAATTGAAAAAAATAGTAATTATCTATAAGTTTTTAAGTTTTTTTTGAAGCAAAGATAAGACAAGATCCTCATCAATGTCCTTTCCTGAATTATCTTTAATATGTTTTATTATCTTAACAATATCAACCAAGCTGGTAGCTCCGGTAGTTTGTATTGCTTCTGTAATAAGGGCTTCCTCAGACTGATCTGTTAAACCAGAATTATTTTGAACCTTTTTAGAAGTACTTGCGTAGTTTTGATTGTTTTGATTTAGGCTAACGTCATTACTACTGTTTTTTGTATAAATATAAGATATGAAAGATATCTTTTGTTCACCCTCCGAATACTGGTTTTGTGATATTTGAATATTTCCTATTGTCAGATAATAATTTGAAAAAGCTAGTTGATCTAAAAAGTTGCCGAAATCGATAAAACTCCCTCGCAGTTCAACATCAATTGGGTACTTTTCAACTAAAATCATTTCTTGAGTCTCAGGACTTATAATTTGTTTTTCGTCAAGTGGTGCAAGAGAAGGGTTAAAATTATCAATCGCGAGTTTATTTTTTTCTAAAAGGCTAAATAGCATTTTAGTGACATTGTCAAATTGTGAATCTGTTGGGATTTTATTGATGAGGGTAGTTAGTTCTTTTTTAAGACCTTTCCATTCTTTTTCAATCGTGGGGAACTTATTTTTTATCTGGGAATACTTATTTTTTTCATTTTGCAGTTGCTTATAATTATTATTCATTACTTCTAGTGATTTATTGAGATCACTAAAATACATGAAATACCAACCGCCACATGATAAAATGACGAAAGCTATGGTTCCTATAAAAAGATTTTTTTGCTTATCCATCTTTTTTTACAGCTCACACTTTAGTTCAAATGTCATATTGTCAATATCCATACCACTTGTAGTTTTTTTATTTATAACATCAATTTTTTTAAAAAGACCAGAATTTTCAACTTGAGTAATGAAGTTTGAAAAATATCTTTCTTTTAATGCGGGATTAGCGGTGATTTGCCCAGCAACTTTTGCAAAATCTTTATTTTCATCAACAATGGTAATTACTTTTTCAAGCGAATTTCCAACATGGATCCAGTCTCCACGTTCCCAGCCGCGTTGAAAAGAAATCATATCTAAAGTTATTTCTTTTGGTGTATTGTAGCTAAAAAACCGCATGACACTAATCGATAAATTAGAAAGTTTTGATTCTTTTAGAAGTACATCGAGTTGCTTTACAATGGTATTTTTTTCAGAGGATACTTTTTCATATTTGTTTTTTATTGGAGCAATACTTGAAGCTTGAGATTTCATCGAATTGAGCTTTGAACGCATATTATCATGGTTTACGGATGTCCAACCCGATAAAGATATAACTCCAAAGAAAATTGCCGCAGCTGCAGGAATACTAAATTTATTGCCCAATCTGAATTTTTCAGACTCTTTAAACATGTCAGGTAGAAGACTGATAGATTTATCAAGATTAAGCGCGGCTCCAACAGCAGTGGTGAGAGCTGTTTTTGAAAAATCAAAATTTTCTCTCTCTTCTTCATCAGGAAAAAATGCTATATTTTTGAAAGGGTCTAAATATTCGACATTTACATCTAATTGATTGTGCAGGTATTCATCAAGAAACAACACTTCTTCCGCGCAGCCACTTAAGAAAACTTCAGAAATGTTATCAACAGGAAAAGATTGCGTCATGCTATTTAACGCTCTTTCAAGCTCTTGATCCCAACCTTCAATTACAGGACGCATTGCATCATCTTGTGGTTTTTTCTGCTTGTTCGTAGAATTGTCTTTTATTTCAGATTTTAAAATTGATGGAGGAACTCTACAATAATCTCTTTTATCCCATTTTGCTTTGGATGCGGTAGAACGATATTTCCAAGCATCTGTAAGATTTTGAATACCAAGGTCTAATGGAACAATTGCATCAGGGTATCCTTGATTATAACCTAGTAAAAAGCTTTCAATCTCTCCAATGTGAAAGATTAAAACAATATCGTGTTTTTTACCAGGGTAGTTCCAACGAAATGAATTTAAAACGGTTTGAGCTGCAGGTGGCCAAAAACGAACATCCCATTTTTTTTCTGATAAAGTTTGCGCGGGAGCATCTATGTAGTCAGCGTTTGCGACACCAATGATATTTTTCCCTTGCTCTAATTCAACCGAGTCAAAAATAATATCATCTGAATTAAAAGGAAGATTCTTTTTTGCATCATACTCAATAATCATTTTTCGCTCTTTTTTATTTTCTAGGGGCACAAGAACTGTTTTTAATAAGCTTGAAGTATTGTTAATTGTAAAAGCTATTGGTACTCCAGCATGAAGTTTTTTTGTAATACTTCGAGGAACTTTACTTCCTTTTTTTTCCAGCTTTGTTGTCAATTGTTCATACGCTTTTCCTAGAGCAACAGAAAACCCTGTAGGGTTTCTTTTTGGATCCAACTTTGCTTTAGTTGCAGAAAAAATATCAGCTCCTATGAGTGATTTAATACCGCTCTTATCTTGGACTAATGCCGAGTATATATGTCCTTGATCCATTGCGACTCCTAACAGCAATTTTTCTTTCTTTAGAGCAGGAGGGGCTATGTTTGCTGGATAGGCTCCTATATTTTTTTTTAATCTCTGTTTACGTCTTTGATACCATTTGCTCTCTTCTTCTTCTTCAACGATTTCCTCTTCTAATTCGTCATCTTCATCATCTTCATCGGTTTCGCCATATAAATCGCCAATAATATCATCTTCAGATACAGATTCTCCAATTTTCCCGCTACCGCTATCTTTTTTCCCACCTTTTCTTAAAATATCAAAAAGCTTATTTGCAGCAACATCTTTTTTTTCTTCTGGTTCTTCTTCTTTTTCTTCTTTTATAGCTTCTACTTCTTCTGGCTCTTCTTGATCTATCAGTCCATCAGGCACTTTCCCACCAATTGTATTTTCAACAATTTTGATGGATACCATCTCAGCTTTCTCACTCATCATATTTAGCAATAGCTGATGACACAATTTGTTAATTTTTCTTGGATAGCCTTGGGTTTGATTATGTATGGCACGAATAGCATCAGTAGTGAAATATTCACGTTCACCACCACCTTTTTCAGTTAATCGATGTTTTATTATCCCTTCGACAGATTCAAAATCAAGTGGTCCAAGTTCAAAATTAAATGTAATTCTGTCTTCAAAATTTGGATATTCATGAATGATAGAGGTCATTTCAGGTTGGCCAAAAATGACTAATTGAAGCAGTTTGAAATCATCAGTTTCAAAATTTAATAATGTCCTAAAAACATCTAGAAATTCACCTTTTAAATTTTGACCCTCATCGATTACAAGTACTAGTACTCGACCATCTTCTACACCTGCTTTGATTAGATGGTGTTCAATTTGATTCCTACATTCGATTACAGCTGAACCGGCATCCTCTTCAATTCCGAATAAATCTACTAGATGTTGTAAAAGAACTAGTTCAGATTCAAATTTTGGATCTAAAACTGGATAAAATTCAAACTTGACATCTTCATCTGATGAGAAGTTTTGAATTAGTTTTCTACTTATTGTTGTCTTTCCTGTTCCGATACCGCCTCTAACGACGGATAATCCTCTGCGCATTCTAATTGCGAGCTCGAGACCTTCAAGGCACTGTTTATGTTCTTTTGCAGGGAAAAATAAATCAGGATTAGGAGAAGTTGTAAATGGATCGGCTTTAAGACCGATTGATTCAAATAATTCCAAGGTTAATCCGGCCCTTTTATTTTAGAAGTAACCAATACTTGAGTATATCATGAACGCACCTGATAGAAGCAAGAACATACCAAAAGGAATTCGATATTTCAT